>CAMCYM010000177.1 GCA_945883885.1 Chryseobacterium gleum | reverse complement strand
GATTCGATGCATCGGACGGTGCAGCGCATGCAGCTATATGCCGGTGATGTCCGGGTGGACACGCAAGGGCCATGGAAGCGCTACCTCGTGGAGACCCTGGAGCCGGATGCCCACGACAGCTTTTTTGTGTGGAACTTCTTTGACAGCGTGCTGCAGCAAAAAGAAGGGTACAGCGGGTATGTGTTCGAAGACACGGCTGCTGAGTTGCTCGACCGAGATCCTGTGTTGCGGAGAGCCTTTGAAGAAGCGCGAAAGCAGCACCCGGAATGGGCAAACGATGGAGCGGCGGCGTTGCGGTGGGTGTACCAGCACAGCCCGTACATGGAAGCTTCTGCGAACCGGTATCCCGTCTACCGCACGCCGGTGGTGCGATGATGCGGCCTTCGGTTTGGGCAGAACGGCTGCTGACCACCGGGCACCGCTGGGGCCGGACTCTTCGGAGGGATTGGGCCGGGATGACGCCCGCCGCCATCCGTACCGCGCTCGACACGCTCGCGCGCCTCAATCCGGGCCCTGCGTCTGTCCGATTCGAAATGCTCACGGTTTCCGGGGTCCCCGTCGCCGCGGTCACGGCCGGTGATGCGCCTGCTCTCGGCCGGATTGTGCTCGCACACGGGGGCGGATTTGCATTCGGTTCGCCCCGGACGCACCGGGCGTTTGCAGCGCATTTGGCGTTAGAAAGCGGGTGGGAGGTCTGGCTACCGGACTACCCGTTGACTCCAGAATCGCCGTTTCCCGCGGCGGTGGATGCGCTTCGGCGCGTGTGGGATGCCGCTCCGAGGCAGGAGCTCTGTTGCGTGGTAGCGGGCGACAGTGCCGGGGGCAATTTGGCCACCGCCCTGGTGCAGCGGCTTTTGCACGAGGGAAAGCCTGTTCCGGACGCGCTGCTGTTGTTTTCTCCCTGGTTGGATTTGGCCCGCGATTCCGATAGCAACCGGCTGAACCTCGAGGCATTGAGCCCATTCGATCGGTCAGATATGGAGACCTATGGCGCCTTGTATGCCGGTGCATTGCCTTGCGAAGATCCGCGCGTGTCGCCGCTTCGGGGGAGCGCAGCGGGTTTCCCGCCGGTGTTCATCGAAAGCAGCGAAGTGGAGTACCTCCGGCCCGATGCGCAGGCGTTCGTGGAGGTCCTGAAGCGGGCCGGCGTGGCGGTGGAGGAGCGCACCGAGGCGTTTGCCTTGCACGGGTGGCAGTTGTTCCCGGACCTGCTGCCGGAAGCGCAGCGGTCGGTGCAGGCGGTGGGGGAGTTTCTTCGCCGCCTTCAGCCAGCCGCCGCGTCCAGGGCCACCGTCAGGCGCGGCAAGGCCTCCGCGAGGTCTTCGTCCGTCAAGGTGAGCGGAGGCGCCAAACGCACGGCATAAGGCGTCGACAAGAACCCGAACAACAGCACACCGGCTTCGAGTCCGGCGTGGATGCAGCGCCATGCGGCGGCGGAGTCCGCGAAGTCCACGGCGAAGTACAGCCCGATCCGGCGCACGGCGCGGACCGACGGGTGCGCGGCGAGGTGGCGTTCGATGGCGGCCCCTCTGCGTTCGACGGCTTCGAAATCGATCAAGGTGAGCACATCCAAGGCCGCCGCCGCGGCCGCACACACCACCGGATGTCCCCCGAACGTGGTGATGTGGCCCAGCGGCGGAGCTTCCGCGAGCAACGCCATCCGCTCACGGGACGTCACGAACGCACCGATGGGCATGCCTCCGCCGAGTGCTTTGCCCAAACAGAGCACGTCGGGTTCGATGCCGAAGTGGGAAAAGGCCCACGGCGCACCGGTGCGTCCCATGCCGCATTGGATTTCGTCGAGGATCAGCAACGTGCCGGTGGCGGTGCATCGGGCCCGCAATGCTTCCATCCATGTGCGATCGGGAATCCGGACGCCGGCGTCTCCTTGCACCGTTTCGACCACGATGGCCGCATGCGAGCCGTCGATGCGGGCGAGGCCCGCGGGATCGTTGAAGGGCACGAAATCGACCTCCGGCAGGAGGGGACGGAAGCGGTCCGTACGCGGCCCCGGAGTGCTCAAACTCATGGCGCCGTGGGTGTTGCCGTGGTAGCCACCGGTGCACGCAGCGAGTCGAATGCGGCCCGTCGCCCGTTTTGCACATTTCAGCGCACCCTCGATGGCTTCGGCTCCAGAATTCACGAAATACACCGTGTCCAGCGCAGGTGGAAGCAGGGCGCGCAACCGCTCGGCGGCCCGTTCGACGCTGGTTTGGCGAAATTCGCCGTAGACCATCGCGTGCAGGTGGCGGTCCACTTGCTCGTGGATGGCGGCCCGGATGTGCGGATGACCGTGGCCGAAGGACGACACGCCGATGCCCGAGATGAGGTCCATCAGCCTCCTGCCGTCGGCCAAATGCAACCACGCGCCCTCCCCGCCAGCGACTTCCAGCCCCAGCGCATGCCGGGTCGTCGCGGCCAGTCCGCGGCCTAAGAACGCATCCTCTTCGAACGCACTCATCGCAGCACCTCGATTTCGTCTACAAACAACCAGGCAGGTTCCCCGGCACTGATGTGCCACGCGGGAAGCGGTCCATAGGGTTCGGCCGTCACGCGGAGGTAGCGCGCACGTGCTTCAAAGCCGACCTCGAACCGGTGGACCAGGGCATCTGGTGCAGTGTCGGCGACGGCGTGGCCCGTCGCACCGACAGGCTGCCACTGGATCCCGTCGACCGAGGTCTCCACCCGCACTTCCCGCGGCAAGAAGATCCAGGGCCGGGTGTCGTGCAGGGCACCGAGGCGAACGCCGCGCAGGTTCTCCGTAGCACCGCAATCCAGCACCACCGTCAGTGGACGGCCGGGAAAACCTTGCCATTCACCGGTTCGGAATTCCGTGGACCCTTGCAATCCGTCGACGAGGGCTTGGTCGCCGCCGGCGGTGTATTGGTGGTCGTAGTGCGCAGCAGGGTAGGAGGCGGTGATGCGGTGGTCCATGCGCACGACGGTGTGGGAGACGATCACAGAAGGTGCGTCTGCGACGGTCGCCCGTACGTGGAATTCGCCGCTGTGCTTGAACCGTTGGTGGCCAGGGGAGATCCGCTTCCAGCGGTCCGAGTCGCCGAGCCGGAGTTCGAGGACGGCGGTGGGGTCGAGGTGCGTGATGTGGACATCGACATGCCTTCCTCGGTAGGTACGCGGGGCATCGATGGAAGGAGCAGCCGTGAATCCGCGGTCGCCCCAGGGCTTCATCGCAATCGTGCGATGGTGTGTGGCGTCCGCCGGAGACTGGGCCGTGGGGTGCGCTTCAATGTGCAAGGATTTGCCTTCTTTCAAACTTGAGTAAGCCACAAAATTTGAGGCATTTGGGCTATATGAATTGATGCGATGAGTGAGGTGGTTTCCTGACCCGCCGCGGGTCAACAAAAGGGGGGCGCCGACCCGCGGTTGCACGGTAATGCGGTCGAACCGAGGCTGCGTAACCACCGCTTGCCCCGCACCGGGGGAGAGGGGATACAGTCCGAGAGATGCCCAGACGTACCAAGCACTCATTTGGCCACAATCCTCGTTGCCAGAAAGTCCATCTGGCGCATTCGCATATTGCTCATCTGCAATGCGATGCACAAGTGGAGCCATGCGCTCCGGCCGGTCGCTGAAGGCATACATGTACGCCGCATGGTGGCTCGGTTCGTTCCCGTGTGCATATTGACCGATGAGCCCCGTGATGTCGGCCTGGTGCCTGCCGCGCACGGGGTCTGTGGTGAAGAACAGCGAATCGAGCCGCGTACCCAACGCCGACGGGCCGCCGAGCAAGCGCGCGAATCCAGCGGCATCGTGGGGCACGAAGCAGCTGTACTGCCAACCGTTCGCTTCGGTGAAGTTGAAATTCACCTCACACGGGTCAAAATCCTCCACCCAGGCCCCGCCGCGTCGGGGCTGGAAAAAGCCAGACGTGGGGTGCATCAGGTTGCGGTAGTTGAGTGCGCGCAGGCGGAACCTTTCGCTGACGTCGTTGCGCCCGATGGCTGCAGCGAACGTGGCGATGCACGCATCGTCGAAGGCGTATTCCAAGGTTTTTGAGACCGATTCAGGTTCGATGTCTGAAGGGATGTAACCCCGAGCGATGTACGCGGGCAATCCCAGGTGGGCACTGTCGGCGGCTTGCTGCATCCATTGCAGGGCTTTCGCGGCGTCAAACCCACGCAGCCCCCAGGCCCAAGCGTCGGCGATGACGGGCACACTGTGGTAGCCGATCATGCAGCCGGTTTCGTTGCCCGCGAGTTCCCACACCGGAAGCCCGCCCGACTGCTCCGCGAACCGGAGCATGGTGCGGACAAAATCCACGGACCGCTCGCCCTCCACCCAATTCAGCAGCGGGTGCAAGG
>CAMCYM010000176.1 GCA_945883885.1 Chryseobacterium gleum | reverse complement strand
CCCGCGCGCAGCCGCTCTGCATCTGCACACCAAACCGCCGCATCCGCCGGCAGGAAGGCGAAGAACGGTTCCCGCGTCTCCTCGGTGCGCCGGTCTGCGATGTCCGGCACGACCACGGCCTTCGCCGCCGGCCCGGTGCTCAGCTGGCTTACCGGATCGAACATGCGGATGCTTTCCACCTCGTCCCCGAAGAATTCGATGCGGTACGGCTTGTCCGCGGCGAAGCTGTAGATGTCCACGATGCCGCCGCGCACCGCGTATGTACCGGGCTCGTAGACGAAATCCACCTTCGAAAACCCGAACTCGATGAACGCCTCGTCGAGGAAGTCCATGGTGTACGATTCGCCCGGTTGCAGTGTAAAGGTGGACCGGTCGAGTTCTGCCCGGCCGATGACGCGCTCGGCCAGGGCCTCCGGGTAGGTCACCACCACGCAGCCGCCCCGGCGGGCGTTGAGGTCGTTGAGCACCTCGGCGCGCATGGCGACGTTCGCATTCTCCGTGACTTCTTCTTGGTAGGGCACGCGCGCGCTCCTGGGGAAGAAATGCAGGCGGGTGGCGGCGCCGAGGAGCTGCTCGAGGTCGTTGAGGGCATAGGCCGCGGATTCCTTGTCGTCGCAGATGAGGACGTGGGAGCGGGCGGGGGCGGCGGCGACGGTTTGGCCGAGCACGAAGGCGAGCGCAGAGCCCACCATCCCCTGCACTTCGACCTTCGCGCCGCCCACGTCGAGGTCCGTCCGCAGGTCGTGGATGCGGCGATCGGAGGCGTAAAGGGCGAAGAGGTCGGCCGGGCGCATGGCGTGCAAAGGTAGCGCCCGCCTCCGGGCTTCAGCCCATTGCCGCCGCGAGCTGGCAGGCGCGCAAGGCGTCCATGAGTCCGCGCGGCCCGGTGTACAGCGCCGAACGCTCGTGCAGGGCGGTGGGAATGCGGTCGAGGATGCGGCCGTGCACCCCTTCGGCGCGGCCGCCTGCCTGTTCTGCGAGGAAGGCCAGCGGTGCGCATTCGTAGAGCAGCCGGAGTTTGCCGGCGGGCCGGTCGGGCAGCGGGGGATACAGGAAGATGCCGCCCTGCAGCAGGTTGCGGTGGAAGTCCGCCACGAGGGAGCCGATGTAGCGGGCACCGAGGGCACCGTCGGAGGTCCGGCACCCGTCGACGAAGGCGCGCACGGCTTCGGGGCTTCCCGGGACGTGGGCGTCGTTCACGGAGTAGGTCTTCGGCTGTTCTGGGAAGCGCATGCCGGGGTGGGAGAGGAAGAATTCGCCCACGGCCGGGTCGAGGGTGAAGCCGTTTACGCCGGAACCGGTCGTGTAGACCAGCATGGTGGAGGAGCCGTAGAGGAGGTATCCGGCGGCGATTTGGTCGCGGCCGGGCTGCAGGAAGTCGCTGTCTTTCAGAGGCTCACCGAGCGGGGTGACGCGGCGGTGGATGCTGAAAATCGTGCCGATGGACACGTTGACGTCGATGTTCGAGCTGCCGTCGAGCGGGTCGATGAGGACGACGTACTTGCCTTCCCGCCCGGCGTTGCCGCAGACGATGGGCGCGTCGCACTCCTCCGATCCGATGCCGGCCACCGATTTGCCGGCGGAGAGGATGCGCATGAAGGTCCGGTCGGCGAACACGTCGAGCTTCTGCTGGGCCTCGTCTTGTACGTTGATTCCGCCTGCTTCCCCGAGGATTCCGGCCAGTCCGGCGCGGTTCACCTGGTGGTTGACGATTTTGCCAGCGATGGCAATGTCTGCGAGCAGCCGCGTGAGCTGTCCGGAGACGAAGGGAAACGCAGCCTGTCCGTCCATGACGAACTCCTGCAAAGTCACGGTTCTGGTCATTGCAAAACCTTTGTGGGCCGAAGGTAGACAACCTTTCGTGCGCAGAAGGGTTACGTACATATGCGCTATTTGTTTCTTTTGGCCGCGGCAGCGGGCCTGCTGCCCTCCACCGCAGCCCAAACCCTCAACGCCCTGATCCCCGGTTCCTCCCTGCTGCGCTTCGGCACGTACGACGCAGAAACCGGCACCTGGCTCGACCTGGACACCCTGGACTTCGCCGAGGCCTTCATCTCGGGCACGGGCAGCTGGGACCACTGGGAAGGCCGCTACCTCGTCGCGGGCTACGGTCCGGGTGCGGCGACGGCTTCCTTATGGAGCTGGGATGGCGCTGAAAATCAATTGGTTCACTCGCCTTCTCTGGGGGGCGACATCGGCGCGCTGCACCAAGACCTCTCGACGGCCCTCTTCTACGGCCTCGGTTTTGCGGTCGTCGATTCCACCTTCGTCGACCTCGGCAGTGGCTTCGGCTACTGGGAATACGACATGGAACTTGAAGTGCGCTCCATCGATCCGGCGACGGGGTCGGTGGCCACGGCGGTGTCCCTGCCCTTCCTGTCGGGCTACGTCTCCGGCGCCACCACCTTCGACTCGGACGCCCACCGGTACCATGTGCTCGGGTACGACGCACTCGGGCAGGCGCGGCTCGTCACGGCGGATGTGGTCGCCGGTTCGGTGGTGTCCTCCCCGGTGCTTGACGTAGATAACGGCTACTCAATCAATGAGATAGAGGCCGGTCTGGATGCGGATCGGCTGTGGGCGCTGCGCGCGCCGCTGTCCGGGTCCTCGGGCTGGCAGTGGGTCGAGCTCGGCACCGCGACCGGGACGGTGACCCCGCTGGCCGACTTGCCGGGCGTCTACGGCTTCATCCACGACGCGAGCGCTCTGGACCAAACCTCCGGCCGGTACGCCTTCGCCTACGTCGACGCCACCTGGACCACCCGCATCCGCGTCCTCGATGCCGCCACCGGCGCCCTCGTCGCCGACCACGCGCCCGGCCTGGACGTCGCCGAGCTCTCCGCCGACAACCGCATCTACGCCGTCGCCGCCTACGGCACCCCCTCTTCCGTCGCCGCCGCCCCCACGCCTCGCGTCTCGGCGCCGTTCCCGAACCCCACCGCCGACCGCTGCACGGTGACTTCCACCGCCTCCGGTCTGCTGCAGGTGTTTTCGAGCACGGGGGGCTGTGTTCTTTCGCAGCCTGTCAGCGCGGGATCTTCCGTGCTGGACCTTTCCGCTCTGCCCGCGGGAGCCTATGTGCTCCGGCTGCCGGACGGTGCGGTGCACCGGTTGCTCCGGGGGCAGCGATAAGGAATCCCGCGCGCGCGAAACCGCGCACATATATATGTATCATGCGCTGCCGCGTGTCGGAAGGTTGCGGGCGAGCTCGGCGAACTCGGCGGGGCTGAGTTGCTCGGCGCGGCGGTCCAGGACGGAGGAGTCGATTCCGTCGATGCGGTAGCCCCCGGAGCGCAAGGCATTGCGCAGCGTCTTGCGGCGCTGGTTGAAGGCGGCCTTGACCACTGCGAGCAGGTGGGGGTAGGGAACGCCGGGGTCGCGGTCTGCGCGGCGGAGTTCGAGCACGCCGCTGTCGACCTTCGGGGGAGGCGTGAAGGCGCCGGGCCCGACCGTGAAGAGGTAGCGGGCGTCGTAGTAGTTGCCGAGTAGGACGCTGAGGATGCCGTAGGTGCGGGAGCCGTGCGGAGCACACACGCGTTCAGCGACTTCTTTCTGAAACATCCCGGTGACGGCGGGCACGCGGTCGCGCAGGTCGAGGACCCGGAAGAGGATTTGGGAAGAGATGTTGTACGGAAAATTCCCGAGCACGTGGAAGGGGCGCCCGGCCAGGCCCGCGGCCGTGTCCGGGTCCCAAACCAAGAAATCACCCTCCACCACCCGGTCTTCTCCCCACCCCGCCTCCGGCCCCACGTGCGCACGCAGGTACGCGGCACTTTCCCCGTCCACCTCGATCACGTATAAATCCACGTCGCCGCGCTCGAGCAGCGGCCGGGTCAGCGCCCCCGTCCCGGGCCCCACCTCGATGGCGAGTCCGGCCGGTGCCGCCTCTGCGATCCGCCGCGCCACCGCGCCGTCGTGCAAGAAATGCTGTCCCAGGTGCTTCTTCGCCCGGACCCCTTCCGATTGTGGATGCTTCATGTCTTTGTGTGCCCTTCCTCAATGACTTCAAGTACCGTACGAAAGGCTACTGCGTCCTGCCCGAATCGGATTGTGTGGGCTTTTTGCAACCGGGGGGCGTCTTCCTCCGTATAGCGCCGCAAATGATCCGTACTCCACGCCACGTATTGTACCGCAAACGTCTCGCCGCCTTCCTCGTATCCGAGGACGCGGCAAATTTTATAGTCTCGGAATGCGCCGGTCGCCAGCACCTCCGGAACGTGTTCTTTGCGCATGAATTCGAGCCAATCCGCGGACTTTCCGGGACTCACGCTCACGGTCACATTGTAAACTACCATGCTTGATAGGTGCTTAATAGAATTTTGTCGCGGGCATTT
>CAMCYM010000175.1 GCA_945883885.1 Chryseobacterium gleum | reverse complement strand
AGCCACCGAGGCGATTACTTCTGCACCGTGACGGTCTCCAACCCGAGGATTCCAAACGTCAAGCCCTGGATCAATCCATCCACAAAGGAGATTTTCGTGTTCACCGTGAAGTTCGGTGAGCCCGCCATGGCTTGAGGGTCGGCGGTTTTGATGTTGATCAAGCCTCCAATCAAGTAGACGTTCTTGTCTTTTGATTTGATGCCAGTTTGGGCGCCGCTACCGATGGTGTAGGTGTGCGAGTAGCACGATGATAACACGAGCACGATTGCGCCGAGAAAGAGGAAATTCTTCATTGTTAAAGGGATTAACAGTGGCCAATGTACAGCAATCGTTTCTGTTTTCTGTTTGTTGATTTCGGGGCAAAATCAAGGATCTAAGCTTCGGGATGCTTGTCCTTCCCGCGCAACCGCTCGAGGATCTCGGCATTTGAGTCTCGGAGGGCTCGGATTTCTTCGCGCAACTGTGCAAAGGCCTCTGCCGCCGCTTCGTCTTCGGCTTTCTCGGCCTGCACCATGGCGTCGACGAAAATGCTGTTGATCAACGAGAGGCCCAGGATGCTGCCGGTAAAGCCGATCAAGACGAAGTACGCCTTCGTGAAAACCAGGAAGGCAGGGCGGCAGTTCTGGCCGATTTCTGCTACAACCCCCGTGAATCCATCCCCGCTGAAAACGTTGTAGATGGTGAAAAAGGCATCGAACCCGTCGTGGAAGTAACTGGGCGCGTAGGGTTTGAACAGGCTGACCGAGATGATGGAGATGATGGTCGAATACACCACGAAGGCCAGCACGATGAAGGAAATCGACTTCAACGCATGGAATACCTGGCTGCTGATGCGCTTGCCATTCGGGATGTATTCAATGATTCTCAGGAACTTGAACACGCGCAACGACCGAAGCGTCGCGAACCCTGCGAAGAGTTCGAGGTCGTGCGAAACCAGCACCCCGATGCTGGGCAACGCAAACAGCACCGAGCAGAAATCCACTCTGTTCCACGGGTCCCGCAGGTAGGCGCGCAGCTTGCGCGGGCCGGGCATGTCTACCACCTTCGTCAGGATTTCGGCGGCAAAAAACACCGTGAATCCTACGTCGATGGCATCCAGCACTGCAAAGTAGGCGAACAGCGCATCGAACGTGTGAAGGTATATGACCCCCACATTTAAGAGAATCAACCCGAGCAGCAGCCGCTCGTCGTAAATGATCTTCCTCCAGCCCCTATGCTCCATCCCCCAAACTTACACACACATCCCTCCCCCGGTTCCCCGGCGCGCAGCGCCGCCCATCCCTCACACGTGAAGCGGCGCGCAGCGCCGCGTCACTCAGAGCTTGCCTTTCAAGAACTCCTCGACCTGGAAGACGCGCTGTGGCTTGAGGACGATTTTTCCGGTGTTGTCGAGGAGGAAGTAGGTGGGTGTCGCGGTGATTTTGTAGTCGGCGACCACGGGGCTGTTCCATGCGCCGAGTTGGCTCGCTTGGGGCCAGGTCATGCCGTTTGTCGCGATGGCTTGTTTCCAGGTATCGCGGCTGTTGTCCAGACTGACACCGACCACCTCGAACCCTTTGAAGTTGTATTTGGCATACATGGGCCCCACATACGGCATTTCCTGCTCGCATTTGTGGCACCAGGAAGCCCAAAACATGACCAAGGTGTACTTGTTTTTCTTCGCTGTCGCCATCAAATCAAGTACTCCACCTTCCGAAGTGTCCATGACAAAGTTCGGCGGCGTTTTGCCCACCTGCAGGTTGATGATGCCTTGGGCCCGGATGCGGATGGCATCGCTGAGGTCGGCACCGCAGTCTTCGTCGAAGATGTAGTTGTCGAGGATGTACTGGCAAATCGTCTCTTTGCCGGTGTTGTAGAAGCCGTCGAGCATGCTGTACAAAGCAGATTCCAGCGTGACGCTGTTCGGCTCAAAGTGGGCTTTCACAAGGTCGATGCAGGCCAAAAATCCCGGATCGGTCCCACCGCTGAAGGTCACCATCATCCGCTGGATCCGGTCAGAAATCGCCGAGCTCCGGACGAGGCTGTTGTCCATCGGATCGAGGTCCTCGAAGATTTTGCCTTTGTTGTCCGGGTACTTCGGGTTCTTCAGGGTCAGGAGCTTCGCGAGGTAGGTGCCGGGGTATTGGCGGATGAACTCGTGCTGCTTCGTGACGAGCTCCTGTTCCTTCGCTTTGACCTGTTGCTCCACTTGGGCTTTGCGGTCGGGGGCGTTGGCCGCGCCTTGGCGCAGCGAGCGGACTTCGTTGCCGTTCGCCCGTTCGATGTTTGAATACGCGAAGAAGCCGGTGTTCTCCTTCGACGTAGGTGCGGTCTTCGTCGAGCCGAGGCGGTTCGACGTAAACACCACGTTCACTTCGGGTTCGTCCGGATTCAGGATGAGTTCCGTTGAGTTCGCGGCCTCGTTCAAAGCGAGGATGTACACGCCACGACCGACTTCGAGGGTGCCGAAGTCAAAGGTCTCGCCCGTGAGGTTGAGACGCTTGATTTCGCTTTTGTTGCGCGCTTCCGTTTCGAACAGGATCAGGGTGTTGCCTGCGCCGCCGGGAATGCGGCCGTGGAGCCGGACGGGTCCCACTTTGTCACCGGCGTTCTTCTCATCGATGCCGTTGAGGTAATTCGCAGAGACGACGGCCTGTGTGGAATCGGCCGCAGGCACTTCCGCGTCGGGCGAGGAGGTACCGCATGCATTCAGCGCAGCGGCGAGGAGGAGGGACACACCGAAGGTCATTTTCATCGGATTAAAGCGTTTGGGCGCAATTTAACACCCATATACGACCCGGACGAGCCGAAGGGTTTCTGTGTATCTTCGACTTTCAGAAACTTTCACAGCATGGATCGGACGCAGGCGTGGGCCATTCTGGGGGCAGAGCCCTCGGAATCGCAGGAAGATTTGATGGAGCGGCTTGATGCTGAGGCGTTTTCGATCCGCGATCATTTCATCCGGCAGCCGGTGGTTCCGGCCCTGTACCGCAGCCGGGTGGACCGCCTGGTGCTGCTGAGCGATGTGGCGAATGTCCTGAACATCCATCCGCTGGGGGCACCCGTCTCTCTGCCGATGCTCGAGGGTGCAGGAACGGGCTTGCAACAGATCGTGGAGCACCACGTCGAGAACCTCGTCCGCTTGCGTTCGGCGATGGCAGGCACGCTGGATCCGGATGTGCTCGCTCGGTTCGGCACCACGCTCGCGGCGCTGCAAGTGCGCTACATGGAGGCCTTTTGTACAGCATTCGGGCCGGTGCCGGACGGCGACGGGGTGGACACGCCCGTGGCCCGCGACGAGCCCGAGTGGGAAGCGTTGCTCGCCGCGGTGCGGAGTGCTGTTCCTGAAGTGCAACCGGTGGTGCAGCGGGAACGCCGGCGCATGGCGGCATTGCTGCAGCGCGAGGTCGCGGCGCAGTGATTCAGCTCCTCGTAATCGCGGCGCTGTGCGTTGCCGGTGTGGGGAACAAGGGGGAGGCCCAGGGCGGGTTGTTCATCGTGGGGGGAGGGGCGCGGCCGCCGGAGTTGATGCGGGCGGCGCTCGAGGCGGCCGGGTGGCAGCCCGGCGATACTGTGGCGTTCGTGCCGTGGGCCAGTGAGGAGCCGGAGGAATCCGTGAAGTATTCGACCGAGTCGTTTGCGGCGGCGGGCTGTTCGACCGTGCGGGGGATTGCGTTTCCGCCGACGGAGGAGGACCTGGAATTGCTCGGGCGGACGAAGTTGATTTGGTTCGGCGGAGGGGACCAAACCAGGCTCCTGGCCGCTTCCCGGCTGGCGGGCCTGGACCCTGTTTGGCGCGCGGCGCTTGACCGCGGTGCGCTGCTCGGCGGCACCTCGGCCGGGGCGGCCGTCATGAGCGCGACGGCCTTGACCGGAGACCAGCGCCGCGCAGCAGAATACAGCGCCAGCTACGGCAACATCCTGACAGACAACGCCATCTACACAGACGGCTTCGGCCTGCTCGACGCCCTCGGATTCCGCGCCGTCGTGGACCAACATTTCATCGCCCGCTCCCGTTTCGACCGGGCGTTGACGGCCCTCGCGGACCGCCCCGGCTACGAGGCGTGGGGCATCGACGAGGCGACGGCGGTGTGGGTCCACCCGGGCCGGTGCGGCGGGGCGCCGTGCACCGTGGCCGAGGTCGTGGGCGACGGCCAAGTCGTCCGGTTCCACGTCCCAGCAGCGGCCCCGGCGCCGCGCGATTCGCTGGTGCGCCTCACCGGCGTCCGCCTCGACCTGCTCGCCGCGGGCGACACCGTCGCCGTCATTCCCGGCCGAGCGCCTTGATCGGGTCGAGCCGGGAGGCCTGGCGTGCCGGATAGTAGCCGCTGGCGACGCTCGTGGCGAGGCTGAGGAC
>CAMCYM010000174.1 GCA_945883885.1 Chryseobacterium gleum | reverse complement strand
CGTGTGAGGTGACCGGGCGCGTGGGGCAGACGGAGCCTGCGTGGGGCGGTGCACCTTGCGTTTGGGGCGGGGAGGCGATGCCCCGGGAGGTGACGTGGGGCGACGGCGTGCTGTACCGGCTCATCGCGGAGCGTGCAGAACCCGGACGGCTCCCCGCCGACCGCTTCACCCCCCCTCCCGGGCACCAAACCGTAGACCGGGCCGGCCTCGAAACCCTCCTGCTCACCTTGCCGACGCGGAACTGAATGTTGAGGTTTTTGCGTCGGAGCGCAGTATGCTGGAACTTCTCGAACGTGGTCACATCCTGATTGCGGTAGGACGTTCAACGGGCGATTGTGACCAAATGGCCCTCGGCGCTACGCTCATCGCTTCGGTCCGGAGGTTGCAGAGCGCGGACGAGGCGTTCGGAGTCCACGGGGCCGACTGGGTCGCCGGCGCTGCGTCAGCGTACGCCGATGTACTTGTGGGTTTGGAGCGAAAGCCGCCAGCGGGGCTGGGCGGCGATGTGGGCGAGCACGCGGTCAAGGACCCGTTCGCGGCGGTCCCACTCCGGTTGGAGGAAGCACTGCGTCGCTGCGTGCACCAGCGCAGCGTGTTCCTCGGCCCAGGCGAGGTCCGCGGTGTTGACCACGACGACCTTGAGCTCGTGGGCTGCAGGGTAGGTTGCAGGGAGGGCTGCTTTGAAGCGTTTGGGCGAAAGCGTTACCCAGTCCCACGCACCCGATAGCGGATGCGCCCCGGACGTTTCAATGTGCGTGCGGATGCCCGCCGCCTGCAGCCCTTCCGTAAGCGGACCCAGCGGGTGCATGGCCGGCTCCCCCCCCGTCACGACGCAGATCGGCGCGTCCGAAGCCGCCGCCTCGGCGACGAGTTCCTCCACGGCTACGGTGGGCCAACGCGACGCGTCCCAGCTCTCCTTCACGTCGCACCACGCGCAGCCCACGTCGCACCCTGCCAGCCGAATGAACCAGGCCGACGTCCCTGTGTGGGCGCCTTCCCCTTGGACGGTCAGGAACCGCTCCATCACGGGCAACCGCGTACCGCTGCCTGCCGCTGTATCGCTCATGCCACCAGCTCCGCCTGCAAATCAAACTCCGACGCTGACACAATCTTTGCCTGCACGAAATCGCCGATGCGCAAGTGGTTGACGCCGTCCACCGCGATGCGCACTTCGTTGTCCACGTCCGGCGAATCCCACTCGGTCCGCCCCACCCATTCGCCGCCTTCCACCCGGTCGATGAGCACCCGCACCTCCGACCCCACCCGCTGTGCGTTGAGTTCGTGGCTGATGCCGGACTGCAGTTCCATGATGGCCTCTACCCGGGCCTGCTTCACCTCCTCCGGCACGTCGTCCGCAAGCGCATAGGCATGGGTGTTCTCTTCGTGGCTGTAGGTGAAGCAGCCGAGCCGGTCAAACCGCATGCGCTCGACCCACCGCAGCACGTCCGCGTGGTGGGCATCGGTCTCACCGGGAAAGCCGCAGATAAGCGTGGTGCGCAAGGCGATGCCCGGCACCCGGTCGCGGATGTTGCCGATGAGCGCCTCCATCTTCTCCTGGGTGATGCCGCGCCGCATCGACCGTAGGATATCGTCCGAGGCATGTTGCAGCGGCATGTCGAGGTAGTTGCACACGTTCGGCCGCTCGACCATCACGTCGAGCACGTCCATGGGGAAGCCGCTTGGGAAGGCATAATGCAGTCGGATCCAGTCGATTCCCTCCACATCGCTCAACCGACGTACGAGCTCAGCCAGCCGTCGTTCCTTGTAGAGGTCCAGGCCGTAGTAGGTCAAATCCTGCGCAATCAGAATGAGTTCGCGGACCCCCTGGGATGCCAGCGACTTCGCCTGCGCCACCAGGTCCTCCATGGGCGTAGAGGTGTGCCCGCCGCGCATCAGGGGGATGGCGCAAAACGCGCACGGCCGGTCGCAGCCCTCGGCGATTTTCAAGTAGGCGTAATGCGCTGGAGTCGTGAGCAATCGTTCGCCGACGAGCTCCTTTTTGTAGTCGGCTTTGAGGGTTTTCAGGAGCCGCGGGAGGTCCCGCGTCCCAAACCAAGCATCCACCTCCGGAATCCCCTCCGCCAGCTCGTCCTTGTACCGCTCGCTCAGACAGCCGGTGACGTAGAGGCGGTCGACGGCGCCGTTGGATTTGGCCTCGGCGAAGCCGAGGATGGTATCGATGCTCTCCTGCTTCGCCTTGTCAATGAAGCCGCACGTGTTCACGATGACGATGCCCGCGTCTCCCGTGCGCCCCTCGTGTTCCACATCGAAGGCGTTTGCCCGGAGCTGGCCCATCAGGACTTCACTGTCGAAGACGTTTTTTGCACAGCCGAGCGTGACGACGTTGACTTTGCGGGCAGAAGCAGATCGGGTGCGCATGGGACGAAGTTAGGCCGGCGTCGGGAGCAGGCTGTCGATGAATTCGATCAAGTCGAAGTCCTGCAGGTCGGTCATCTTCTCGCCGACCCCGATGAACCGCACGGGGATGTGGAGCGAATCCGCGATGGAAAGCACCGCGCCGCCCTTCGCTGTTCCATCTAACTTAGTGATAACCAGTCCTGTGACGGCGGTAGCCGCCAAAAATTCGCGCGCCTGCACCAGCGCATTCCCGCCGGTCGAGCCGTCGAGCACGAGCAGCACCTCGTGCGGCGCACCGGGCACGACCTTGTCCATGACCCGCCGAATCTTCGACAGCTCGTCCATCAGGCCCTTCTTGTTGTGCAATCGACCGGCTGTGTCGATGATGACGACGTCCGTGGTGCGAGCGACCGCCGCTTGGAGCGTATCGAACGCCACCGAAGCCGGGTCTGCGCCCATCTGTTGTGCGACGATGGGGACGCCGACGCGGTCGGCCCAAACTTTCAGCTGATCCACAGCGGCCGCCCGAAACGTATCGGCCGCCCCCAACATCACGCTCCTCCCCTCCCCTTTGAACCGATGCGCCAGCTTCGCAATCGTGGTCGTCTTCCCTACCCCGTTCACCCCCACCACCATCACGACCGCCGGCACCCCCGCCTGCACATGCGGCAGACGGTAGGGCTCCTTCCCCACGTCCGCGCCGGCCGGCGCAAGCAGCCCCGCAATCTCCTCCCGTAACATGCCATACAGCTCATTCTCATCCATGTACGCCTCCACCAACGCCCGCCGCCGCATCCGCTCGCAAATCCGCGTCGTCGTGTCCACCCCCACGTCCGCTCCGATCAGCGCCTCCTCGAGCTCTTCGAGGAAGTCCTCGTCCACCCGCCGTCTTCCCGTAAACACCCGCGCAAGCCGCGTCAGCAACCCCTCCTTCGAGCGGGCAAGGCCCTGGTCAAGGGCTTCTTTCTGCTCGGTGGCTTGCTCGGAACGGGAGAAGAGGCGTTTGAAGAAACTCATGCGAATCAGGGAAGAGGCGCGACTGCGCCGCGGAGGGTTGGGGTTAGGGATGAGGCGCGGCTGCGCCGCGGAGGGTTGGGGTGAGGGATGAGGCGCGGCTGCGCCGCGGAGGGTTGGGGTTAGGGTTGCGGAATCTCGGACTTCAAACTCAATCTCAAACTCAATCTCAATCTCGAACTCAATCTCGAACTCAATCTCTCAAACTATACTTCGTGCAAAAGGGCCGGACCCTTGTGGGGGAACGGCCCTTTGCAAGGGTATGAAGAGGTCAGGTCGGTTAGCCTTTCGCGAACCAAGCCTTCACATCGTCGTTGTGGACGATTTCCTCCTTGAATGTGTACGCGCCCGACTTCGTGCTGCGCACCATCTTGATCACTTTTGTGTGCTGCTTACCACCACCGGTCTGCAGCGACGCCACTGTCTTCTTTGCCATAGATCAGCTTATTTGATCTCCTTGTGGATGGTGTACTTGCGCAGAATCGGATTGAACTTCTTGATTTCCATCCGCTCCGGCGTGTTCTTCCGGTTCTTCGTGGTCACGTAGCGTGAGGTGCCCGGAACGCCAGAGTTCTTGTGCTCTGTGCACTCGAGAATCACCTGTACGCGGTTTCCTTTCTTCGCCATGATTCCTTCAATTAGGGCTGCAAAGATAGTCAATCCACTTTGAATCCCAAGCGGTCGCGTTTGGTCCGCAAAAAGCCCTCCTTCTCCCACATCGATGCGTTGAAAAGGCGGGCACAAGGCGCGAAAGGCGGCAGAACGGCCGTTGTAGCTTGCACGGTTGACCATGCTACGATCTCGCACTTCCCGCAAAGCCCAGGCAGCGCCCGCATCGGCGCCCGAGCCCCGGCGCAACCGAATGAAAACGCCGCCGCCGGTCGAGGTGGTCGAGGCGCGGCGGGTGGCGCCGGAGGACGAGGGACGGGCCGAGGAGCGCGGGCCGCGCCGGCGGGTCGTCGTTCCGGAGGAGGG
>CAMCYM010000173.1 GCA_945883885.1 Chryseobacterium gleum | reverse complement strand
CTGAACCTCATCGACCACCTCGTGCTGGTGTCGACGGAGCCGGACTGGACCGGTTCGTCGCTGGATGCGACCATTTGTTCGGGCCAGGTCTTCCCGTTGACCGGAGCCGTCACCGGGGTCACGTACGACGCCACCCCCGACGCAAACTTCGGCGGCGCCCTATTCATTCCGGACGACCAGAGCCAGTGCTTTCAAACCGAGCTCACGTTCATGGCCTTCAACCCGGGGGCGGTGGTCACAAATGCGGCACAGGACATCCTCGACGTCTTCATCAACTTCGAGCACAGCTTCATGGGCGACCTCGTCATCACGTTGATTTGCCCGGACGGTTCGAGCATGACGCTGCACCAGCAGAGCGGCGGCGGCACCTTCCTCGGCGAGCCGGTGGACATCGATGCCCAGCCGAATGACGAGGGCATCGGCTACGACTACTACTGGTCCCCGACCTCCACGAACGGCACGTGGGCAGAAAACGCAGGTGGGACCTTGCCGTCGGGCACCTACGAAGCGACCCAGCCGTGGAACCTGATGAATGGGTGCCCGCTCAACGGGACGTGGCAGCTGGAAATCTGCGACATGTGGGGCAGTGACAACGGCTTCATCTTCGACTGGACCATCGATTTCAATCCCGAGCTCTACCCCGATCCCATTGTGTTCACGCCGGTGTTCGGGGCGGCGTGCGACAGCACGTTTTGGTCCGGGCCGTCCATTGTGACCACCACGGGCGACTGCGACGGCATCGAAATCCAGCCTCCGGTGCCCGGCACGGAAACCTACATCTACACGGCAATCAACGACTTCGGATGCACCTTTGAGTTGCCGGTGGACATCACGGTCATCCAAGGACCGGAAATCGACATTTCCAGCGACCAGGTGTTCTGCGGAGCACCCGTGGACCTCGAGGCCACGGTCACGAATCCACAGCCGGGGTACAGCTACAGCTACCAATGGGGGCCCGGCGGGTACATCGTGGGGTCTTCGACCGGCACGTCGGTCACGGTGGACGACGTCGACGCGCTGACGAACTTCACCTTCACCGTCGACGTCAGCGGGGCCCAAATCGACAACTGCTCCGCCACCGCTACCGTATTCGTCGATCCGCTCGAACCCCCGGTGGACTTCGGGCCCATCGACCGGCTCATTTGCATCGGGGAGGCCGTGGCCCTCGTGGTCGGGAATCAACCGCAGGGATTGGACGAATACACCTACGTGTGGACCCACACCTACGTCGACAACTTCGGGGTGACGGTCACGGAGCAAGTGGGAACAAATGCTGCCCTCGAAGCCACGGACGCCGGGGTGTACAACGTGGTCATTTCGATGGTGTCGCCGTGCACATGGACCGCGGAAGGGACGTTCATCGTCGAAACGGAACTGTGTGAGCTCACCATCCCGAACGTGTTCTCGCCGGACAACCTCGGCAAGAACGACGCCTTTATCGTAGACGGGCTGGATGCCTATCCGCTGAGCACGATGCGGATCTACAACCGCTGGGGCGCGCTCGTTTTCAGCAGCGACGACTTCGGCAGCACGGCGGGGTGGAATCCGACACCGGAAGAAGCTTCGGAGGGGACGTATTACTTTGTGTTAGGCATCAACCGGACGGCGAGCGACTTGAACATCGTAGACGAAACGGGCGCTTACGTCGTCGACGGTGAAGGCGTGCATTACATCAGCGGTTCGTTCGCGCTGGTCCGGTGAGCGACAAGCAGGGGGTGCTGTTCGGCGGGCATCCCGGTGGGGTGCCGCACTTCCGCGATGCCATCGAAGAGTTGGGGGCCGTGGCCGCCTTGCTGGCCATCGAGGCGGCGGAAGAGGCGGAACGCATGGCGGCTGCCGTGCAGGGGGCACCGATGCGGGTGCGGCGTGCAGAGGGGCTGACGTGGTCGCCGGTGGAGGTGGAGCCCGGGGACGGGGCGGTCGGTGGGATGGCGTCGGTGGTGGTGCGTTGGCAACCGGGTTCTGGCGAATTGCAGGCCTTTCGGGCCGGTGCGCCCGTGCTGCTTTCCGCTGTGGATGGCTCTGGCGAGCCGCGGCGGGGGATTGTGCGCAATGCCACCCCGGATACATTGCACGTCTTGCTCGAAGGGCCGCCGCCTAGCCGCAGTGAATTGCACGGGAGCTGGACGCTCGACGTGCGGCCGGACGAGCGGTCCGCGAAGACGATGGCGTGGGCGCTCAGCGAGTGGCTGAATGCCTCGGACAAGACCCGCCGTACGTTCCGCGACGGGGTGCTGGGCTACGCAGATTTGCCGGAAGCCATGGGCCGTACAGACGGGGCGGTGCCGGTTTCGCACCTGAACGGACCGCAGCAGGCCGCTGTGGAGGCCATCGTGGAGCGACCGCCGCTCTTGCTGTTGCATGGGCCGCCAGGCACGGGCAAAACCACGACGTTGGTGGCAGCGATCCAGGGGCTTGTGGCGGGCGGCGAGCAGGTGCTGGCCACGGCACCGAGCAACACCGCAGTGGACGTGCTCGCCGCCAAATGCCGGGACGCCGGGCTCCGCGTCGTCCGCATCGGCCACCCTGCCCGCGTCGACGAAACCCTGCTGTCCTGTACGGTCGATGCGCTGGTGGAGCAGGACCCCGGCTACCGGCAGGTGCGCGAGCTCCGTCGCCGGGCCACGGACGCCTTCCACGATGCGGACCGCAACCGACGGTCCTTCGGGGCCGACGACCGCCGCGACAAGCGCGCCGCCCGCGACGAAGGGCGCGACCTGCTCCGCGAGGCGCGGGCGACGGAGGCCTACCTCGTGGACCGCGTGCTGCGCGATGCCGACGTGGTGTGCGCCACGCTCATCGGCACGGCCGACCCCCTCCTCGGGAGTTTGCGCTTCCCCGTGGTCGTGATGGACGAGGCCGGCCAAGCCCTCGAGCCGGCCGCTTGGGTCGCGCTGCTGCGCGCCGACCGCGCCGTGCTCGCCGGTGATCCCCAGCAGCTCCCCCCCACCGTGCGGAGCCTTGAGGCCGCAAAAGGCGGGTTCGACATCAGCTTGCTGGAGAAGTGCATGGACCGCCATGCAGGCGTTCCGGGCCGTTCGCACCTGCTGACCGTGCAGTACCGCATGCACGCGTCCATCATGCAGCCGCCGTCGGATGCTTTCTATGCCGGCGCGCTTGAGGCCGACGGGTCGGTGGCGGAGCGGGGAATTGCGGGATTAGAGCCGTGGGTGTTCATCGACACCACGGGGTGCGGGTTCGAAGAAGCGCGGGAGGAGGGGGCGGAAAGCACATCAAACCCCGAGGAAGCCGTGTTTGTGGTGGCGCGGATCGCCGAGTTGCTTGCCGCTGCTCCGTCCGCATCCATCGGCGTGGTGGCGCCCTACCGTGCGCAGGTGCAGGAGCTCAATGCGCGGATTGCGGAGGCCGGGTGGACGGCTGCCGACCGGGCGCGGGTCGAGGTGTCGACCGTCGACAGCTTCCAGGGACAGGAGCGGGACGTGATGGTCCTGAGTTTGACCCGCAGCAACGGCGAAGGCGAAATCGGCTTCCTGAACGAATACCGGCGCACGAACGTGGCCATGACGCGGGCGCGGATGCACCTGCTGATGGTGGGCGACAGTGCGACGCTCGGGGCCGATCTGTTCTTCTCGTGGCTGATCGACCGCGCGCTGGCGGACGGTGCGCACCGGAGTGCCTGGGACTGGATGTAGGGCTTAGAATACTTCGCCGGTCTCCTCGTCGATGTGTACGGCGTGGGCTTCCGATACCGGAGTGGCAGGGCGGCCGCCTTCCGTCTCGTCGAGCGGGTAGACTGCCGTGATTTTTTGGTACGAGATGGACGGAATCACGTAGCCGATGCCCAAATTCCGCATGTGGCCCGCGACTTTGTCGAAGGCATCCCGCACGTCGGCGGCGGAGAGCAGGATGTTTTGGTTCGTCTCTTTCTCCACCCCTTTCTGCTCGTCAAACGTCGTGAGGGCCACCACCACCCGGAACCAGTTGTCTACATCGTCGAAGCGGATTACCTCGTGGATGGGTGATTTCGTGATGGATACGATTTCGAATGGCCGGATGCCTTCCTCTTCGCAAATCGTCGCCATGCGGTACTCTGCCTCGGTATACGAGTAGCCGTCAAGCACATAGGCCTCGGTGACTTTGACTTCTGCGCCGTCGCTGTCGTGGCGGACGGACTTTACGCGGCAGGTGAACCAGTGCTTCGTCATGCTGCGAAGGTAGGGGTGCCGATGCACGCGAGGATGCGTTCGGCCAAACCGAGTGCGCTCAAGCCTTCCTCCAGCGTGACCCCCACCGCACCCGCCCCCTGCGCAGCCTTCAAGAAGGCCTGCAGCTCGTCCTTGAGCGGGTTGCCCTCCTCGACATCCAGCGGCTGCATCCCATCGGACGTGG
>CAMCYM010000172.1 GCA_945883885.1 Chryseobacterium gleum | reverse complement strand
CCAACCTTGGCAAGGTTGTGCTCTACCAACTGAGCTATTCTCGCATGACCGCCTCGGCAGGCGGGCGACAAAAGTACGAAATCTGCACCGCAATGCAAGCGGCCGCACTTTTTTCAGCGGATTTTCGATTGAAGTTTCGGGCATGAACTACCTCGCGCATGCCGTCATCGGTGGAGGGGCGGCGCGGCCGGATGTGCTCGTCGGCAACTTCATCGGCGATGCCGTGAAGGGCAGTGCGTGGCGTGCGTACCCCGCGGGCGTGCAAGAAGGCATCTTGCTGCACCGGGCCATCGATGCGGAGGCAGATGCGCATCCGGCGGCGGTGGAGTCGCGTGCGCTGTTGCGGCCGAGGTTCGGGAAGATGGCGGGGGTGGCGCTGGATTTGTTGCACGACCATTTTTTGGCCCAAACCTTTCACGCACACGAAGTCCATCCCGGTGGACTCGCAGCATTTGCGCGGGAGGTGGAAGGGGTCCTGAGCGCGCGCGCGGCGGAAATGCCCGAGCGGAGCCAGCGCTTTTTGCAGGGTCTGGTGCGCTACCGCTGGCTCGAGGGGTACGGCGACCGCGAGGCGATGCGGACGATTTGTGCGGCGATGGACGCGCGCATCCCATGGGAGACCCGGCTCGTGGAGCTGATGGAGGTGGACGTCGCGCTGGAGCGGGAGCTGGAGGCCGGGTTCCGGGAGGTGTTCCGCGATGTCCGAGCGGCCCTCGGCGGCGGAGGGGTGCGGGGAATGCGCTAAGTTTGCAGGTATGCTCGAGATGACTTACAACAGTGTGCGCGAGGATTTGGTCATCCCCGAATACGGACGGGTGGTGCATGACATGGTGCAGCACATGCTGGGGCTGGGCGATCGGGAGGAGCGGACGCGGTGTGCGAAGGCCGTGGTCAGCGTCATGAAGTCCGTGGTGCCTCAGGAAGGGACGGCGGAGGAGGTGGACCGCAAGTTGTGGGGCCAGCTGCACATGATGATGGGATATACGCTGGAAGTGGACGGCCCGTACCCGTTGCCGGAGCGCGGGGACCGCGAGACGCCGCCGGCGCGGATGAAGTATCCGTCGGAGACGTCGCGCCCGGGCCACTATGGAACGCTGGCGAAGGAATTGATTGCGAAGGCCGTCGAGATGCCAGAAGGGGAGGAGCGGGTAGCATTGACGGTGTTGATTGCAAACCTTTTGAAGCGCAACTACCTCACGTGGCACCACGGGAACGTCGAGGATGACTTCATTTACAAGGAGTTGTCCGTGATGAGCCAGGGCAAGCTGCAGGTCGCGGAAGGCACAGAACTGATGTCAACGGCCGAGGTGCTGAAGAACAAGCGCAAGACGAGCGACGCGCTCGAGCGCTGGAAAGGCGGGAAGAAAAAGCGCTGAAGGCCGGGGATTCCGGTCGGGCTGTCGAAAAGTTTCGGGGGATAGGGCGGGGAGCGCGTGAGCGCCACGGCGTTCTTTGCGCCCACAACCTCCACCATGTCGAGCTTCATCATCGAGGGCGGGCACCGCTTGAAAGGCGAAATCATCCCCCAAGGCGCAAAGAACGAGGCGCTCCAAATCCTCTCCGCGGTCCTGCTCACGGACGAGCCGGTCACCATCTCGAACCTTCCGGACATCGTCGATGTCAACCAACTCATCGACCTGCTCGGCGCGATGGGGGTCAAGACACAGCGCCGCGGCCCGGGCACTTGGCGGTTCCAAGCAGATGACGTCAACCTCGACTACCTGCAGTCGGAGGAGTTCCGCTCAAAAGGCGCCGCCCTGCGCGGTTCGGTGATGATCCTCGGACCTTTGCTGGGCCGGTTCCGGACCGGAGCGCTGCCGCGGCCGGGCGGGGACAAGATCGGCCGCCGCCGGCTCGACACGCACTTCATCGGATTCGAGGCCCTCGGGGCTTCCTTCGCGTACGACGCCTCCACCGGCTTCTTTACAGCTTCGGCGCCGGGCGGCCTGCGCGGTGCGACGATGCTGCTCGACGAAGCGTCGGTGACGGGCACGGCGAACCTCGTGATGGCGGCCGCCCTCGCAGAGGGCACGACCGTCCTGTACAACGCCGCGTGCGAACCCTATTTGCAGCAGCTCTGCGCGATGATCAACCGCATGGGCGGTCGGATTTCGGGCATCGGCTCGAACCTGCTGACCATCGAAGGCGTGGACCGTCTCGGCGGCACGGAGCACCGCTGTTTGCCGGATATGATCGAGATCGGGAGCTTCATCGGGCTGGCCGCCATGACGCGGAGTGAGCTGACGCTGAAGGGGGTGGGCTGGGATCATTTGGGCATCATCCCCCGCACGTTCGAGCGCCTCGGCATCCGCCTGGAGCGCAGGGGCGACGACATGTACATCCCGGCGCAAGAGAGCTACGAAATCGATACGTTCATCGACGGCAGCATCCTGACCGTGTCCGACGCGCCGTGGCCGGGCTTCACGCCGGATTTGCTCTCCATCGTGCTCGTGACGGCGACGCAGGCCCGCGGCAGCGTGCTGATCCATCAGAAGATGTTCGAAAGCAGGCTGTTCTTCGTGGACAAGCTCATCGATATGGGGGCCCAAATCATTCTCTGCGACCCCCACCGCGCCACCGTGATCGGGCTGGACCGGAAGAGCCCGCTGCGGGGCGTGCAGATGACCTCGCCGGACATCCGGGCCGGGGTGTCGCTGCTCATTGCCGCCTTGTCTGCGGAAGGCACGAGCGTCATCCACAACATCCACCAAATCGACCGCGGGTACCAAGACATCGAAGGCCGCCTGAAAGCCGTGGGCGCGCGCATCGAGCGGGTGCAGTGAGCGCGGCGGCATGAAGCGGATTGCGCCGTATCTTCGAAAGATGATGAACTGGACGATTGCACTTGCTGCGGGGCTGGGGCTCGCAGTTGTGATGGGCGGCGAGGTGCCGTTTGTTTCCTCCATCGGAGATCGGTTGCGGGCGGAGTATGTCGCCCCGGAGGAGGTGGTCCCCTCGGGCAAAGTGGGCACAGAAATCGGCGACCTCGCTCCGGAAATCAGCATGCCGAACCCGAAGGGCAAGACCATGAAGCTGAGTGAGTTGCGGGGAAGGGTGGTCTTGATTGACTTCTGGGCTTCGTGGTGCGGCCCGTGCCGCCGCGAGAATCCGCACGTCGTCAGTGCCTACGAGAAGTACCAGAAGGCGACGTTCAAGTCCGCCACGGGATTCGAGGTGTACAGCGTTTCCCTCGACAGCGACGTCGCGCGGTGGCAGCAGGCCATCAAGCAGGACGGGCTCAACTGGCGCTACCACGTGTCCGACCTGAAGAAGTGGGACAACGAAGCGGCAGCGATGTACGGTGTGAGTTCCATCCCGATGAGCTTCCTGATCGACGAGCGCGGCATCATCGTGGGCAAGAACTTGCGCGGCCTGGAACTCCACAAGGCCATCGACCGCCACGTGGCAAAGCTCTGAGCGCTTCCGAAGGCGGTTTCCGACAGATTTTCCGGCGGTGGGCTGACAGGTTGGCGCATCTTTGCGCCGCGCTGGCGCGTGGCATTCGATTTGCCTCTGCCGGAGTTCAAAGGAATCCCATGCACACTTCCCACGCCGAGACCGCTCCCGAGGCGGCCACCCCGACCCCGGAACACGAACTTCCTACCGCCGAAGCACCTGCTTCTGAAGCGCCTGCCGAGGCGGCGGCGGGTGTGGAAGCCGTGGATTGGCAAGACCGGTACATCCGGCTCTACGCCGAGTTTGACAACTTCCGCAAGCGCACGACCCGCGAGCGCTCCGACCTCATCCGCCAAGCTTCACGCGAGGTGCTTGAGCGGCTGTTGCCGGTCGTGGACGACTTCGAGCGGGCAGCTGCGGCCGCTGGCACTGCGGCGGATGCCTCGGCGCTCGTTGAAGGCCAAACGCTCATCCTGAACAAATTGCGCCACGTACTCGAGTCCCAGGGCGTCGCCTCGATGGGGGTGGCCGCCGGTGTGGCCTTTGACGTCGACGTGCACGAAGCCATCACGAACGTGCCCGCACCCACCCCGGAGCTCGTGGGCAAGGTGGTGGACGTCGTGGAGCAAGGGTACCTGCTGCACGGACAGGTGTTGCGCTATGCTAAGGTGGTCGTAGGCGCCTGACAGCCATGGCAAAGCGCGATTACTACGAAATCCTCGGGGTCGACCGCAAGGCGGACGAGGGCGAGATCAAGAAAGCCTACCGCAAGCTCGCGTTGAAGTACCACCCGGACAAGAATCCGGATGACGCAGCGGCGGAGGAGAAGTTCAAGGAGGCGGCTGAGGCCTATGAAGTGCTGAGCGACAGCGCGAAGCGCGCGCAGTACGACCGCTTCGGGCACGACGGCGTGCGCGGGGCTGCGGGCGGAGGCCCGGGCTTCGGCGGCATGAACATGGAGGACATC
>CAMCYM010000171.1 GCA_945883885.1 Chryseobacterium gleum | reverse complement strand
CCGCCGCCCCGCCCCGTCGATGAACCCTGCCCGCCCCTCCTCCGTCAGTTCCACCGCCGCCTCCCGCCACTCCTCCCGGAATGTCGCCCCGTACAGGTCGAGGCACGCCGCCGCCGCGTACGCCACGTCGTCGAGAAAGGCGGCGCCGTCCACCCCTCTAACGTGTTTCAACTTGCCCGCACCCCGCATTTCCCGGAGCACGAACCGCATTGCTTCCTCCGCCCGCGCCACCCACGCCGGCTCGCGGAACACGCCGCCCGCCGTCACCAAGGCCGATGCCATCAGTGCAGTCGCGCCGCTCACGACCTTCGGGTCCACCACGGGCGCCTCGCGGTGTGCCTCGCGCCACGCCCACAGCTGGGTGTAGGCCGCGTCGAGCCAGTGCCGCTCGTCGGCGCTGACCCCGCGGACTTCGAGCAGCACGCTCCGCCCGTCTTCCATCGCGCCTTCGCGTCCCACCCCGCAGCAATCCATCACCGCGGCCCAAACCCCGCGGTCCGGCAAGGCCGCGCGAAGTTCTTCGGCCGTCCACGTGTAAAAGGCCCCTTCTCCGGCGGGTGTGTCGGCGTCGATCGAGAGCTTGAAGCCGCCGGCTGGGTCGTGGAAGGTCTCGAGGACACAGCGAACCGTTCCTGCAGCTGCTCGCCGCCATTCCTCCCACCGGTCGGATTCCGGTCCTTCTGCTGCCGCCGCCCGTGCGATCAGGTCGAGCACGCACGCTTGGTCCACCAGCATCTTCTCGAAATGCGGAAACCGCCAGGCCTCGTCGACCGCATACCGGCAAAATCCGCCGCCGACCCGGTCGTGCAGCCCGCCGCGCAGCATCCCGTCGAGTGTTCGGCGCACCTGGTCGAGCAGCGCGGAGCGCAGGTTCGGATCCGCCGTGCACCGGGCCTCCTGCACCACGAGCCGCCAGTGGGGGGGCATGGGGAATTTGGGCGCACCGTCGATGCCGCCGTGCACGGCGTCCCAAACGTCCATCGCGGCCGCGATGGCGGATTGAGATTGAGATTGAGATTGAGATTGAGATTGAGGTTGAGATTGAGATTGAGATTGAGGTTGAGATTGAGATTGAGGTTGAGATTGAGATTGAGGGTTGAGGGGTGAGGGGACAGGGTTGAGGGGTGAGGGTTGAGGAGGGGACGGTGGTGCCTTGACCTCATCCCTCACCCCTTCACACTCAGTGCTGGCGCAGCCTGCATCCTCATCCCTCACCCCTTCCCACTCAGTGCTGGCGAAGCCAGTGGGGTGGGATTTGACGACGGAAAGGAGCAGAGCGAGCCAGCGGCGCGGGGGGAAGTAGGTGCCGCCGGCGAAGGGCCGTCCGTCGGGGAGGCAGATGGCGTTCAGGGGCCAACCGCTCATTCCGGTGAGCTGTGCGATGGCTTCCATGTAGACGCGGTCGACGTCGGGGCGTTCTTCGCGGTCGACTTTGATACATAGGAAGTGGCGATTCATGAAGCCTGCGATGTCGGTGTCCTCGAAGGATTCGCGCTCCATGACGTGGCACCAGTGGCAGGCGCTGTAGCCGATGCTGACGATGACGGGACGGGATTCGGCCCGCGCCTGCGCCCAAGCAGCGGCGCTCCAGGGCACCCAGTTCACGGGGTTTGAGGCGTGCTGGCGCAGGTAGAGGCTGGATTCCGATGCGAGGCGGTTCATGGGGCGAAGAAAAGAACGGGCCCGGACACTCCGCACGGGGCAGAGGGACCGGGCCCGGGAGATGGGATGCGGAGATTACTTCGCGCGGCGCAGGATGTAGCGGGTGCAGTAGATGCCCGTTTTGCCGCCGTCGGTCGGGCTTTGGACCCCGGTGTTGATGAAGGTCAGTTCCCAGCCTTGCTCAGAGAGCTCGTTCAACTTCGCGGTGACCACCTTGTCGTTCGAGTAGATGTTCTCCATGTTGATGCCCACGGCGCTGTAGAAGTTCTCGATTTTGATCTCCTGCATGGTGCCGCCGTTGTCCACGAGGATGCGGCTCCGGCCGAGGCCTGCAGGGATGATGGACTCGACCGTGGTGAAGGTCATGTATTCGTAGGTCGGGGCTGGGGCGTTGAAGGCCACCGTGGCTGCGAGGCCCGCTGCGACGAGGAGGCCGGCTGCGCCGAAGAGAAACTTGTTCATGGAGAAAGGGTTGTGAAAATCGTTGCAAGCAAAGCTACGGCGGGCTGGGCTACATTCGCGGGATGCTGCGAATCGGACTTATGGTGTGTGCGCTGCTGGCAACGGCGGGAGGGGCTGTGCGGGCGCAGGTGGATACCCTTTTTTGGTTTGTGGCGCCGTCGGTCGCTGCTTCCCACGGCGACTCGCCGGTGTACCTCCGCTTCGCCACATTCGGAGCGCCTGCGGTCATTACCGTGACGGCGCCCGCAAACCCCACCTTCGTTCCATTGACGGTGAACCTCGCGGCAAATGCGGTCAACTCCCTGAACCTCGCGACGTACCTCGCGGCCATCGAGAACCAGCCCGCGAACACTGTGCTCAACAAGGGCCTGCGCATCCACGCCACGGCGAACATCTCGGCCTACTACGAGGTGACGCCTTCGTGCAGCTGCAACCCGGATATCTTCACGCTGAAAGGCGAGAACGCCCTCGGCACCTCGTTCCGCACGCCGTTCCAAACCGTCTTCGCGAATGGTTACAGCGCTACCTCTGGCTTTGACATCGTCGCCACGGAAGCAAATACGACCGTGACCATCACGCCGACGAAGGCGCTGGTGGGGCATCCTGCAGGCGTCCCGTTCACGGTCGTGCTGCCGCAGGCCGGGTCGACGTGGTCGGGGCGGGCGCTGTCGGCGGCTGCGACCGAGCATCCGACGGGCACCGTGGTGACGAGCAACAAGCCCATCGCCATTACGGTGACGGACGATTCGGTGGGGCTGGAGCAGTGTTGGGACATTTTAGGGGACCAAATCGTACCCGTCCCCCTCGCCGGCACCGAGTACGTGGCCATCAAAGGCAGCCTCAACACGCCGGACCGCGTCTTCCTCGTCCCCACCCAGCCCGGCACCCAAATCTTCCTCAACGGCAACTTGCAAGGCACCTACAACCCGGGCACGAACTACACCCACCAGCTCTCCACCGGCGCCGCATACTACACGTCCTCCGCGCCCGTCTATGCCTGGCACGTGACCGGCTTCGGCTGCGAGGTCGGTGGGGCGCTGTTGCCGCCCATCCAGTGCACGGGCTCGCAGGAGGTGGCGTTCATCCGGTCCACTTCCGAGAATTTTGGCATGAAAATCCTCGTGCCTGCCGGCGGCGAAGACGACTTCGAATTCAACGGCAACCCGAACCAAATCCCTGCCACGGCCTTCCTGAACGTCCCCGGCACGAACGGGGCCTGGAAATACGCGAACCTCACCAACGTCAGCTTCGTCCAGGTCCTCTCGGCCTCGCGCGTCGTCAACACGACGTCGTTTTTCCACCTCGGCATCGTCAACGGCGGCAACACGACCGGCTGCCGCTACGGCTACTTCAGCGACTTCGCAGAAAACCGGTTCGAGGTCAGCACCCCGGTGGGCGAAGGCTGCGTCGGCGAGCCGTTCACGCTGGAAGCCAGCGAAATCACAGGTGCCTCCTACACGTGGACCGGCCCGGACGGCTTCACCTCCACGTCGAACCCTTACGACTTCGGCGCCCTCGCCCTTTCGGACACGGGCACGTACATCATCTCGGGCTTCGTCGGCACCTGCCCCATCGAGTCCGACACGATGCAGCTGCTGGTGCACGCATTGCCCGATCCGCCGGTGCTTTCCGCGCCAGAACAGGTGTGTGCGGGCGATACGCTCATCGTTTCGACGGCCGTGCAGCAGGGCATGTTCTACCTGTGGCAGGGGCCGTCGGGGAATTTGCCGAACGTGGCGACGCAGACCTTTCCCGCTGCTTCTGCCGCGCAGAACGGGGTGTTTACGCTGACGCTCAGCGACCACGGGTGTGTGTCTGTGCCGTCGTCGGTGGCGGTGAACGTCGTGCCGACGGCTGCGGCCCTGGTGGACGGGGAGGACGTCGCCGTGTGCGAGGGGGCGCCGTGGGAGGTGGAGGCGCTCGGGACCGGGGTTTGGGCGTGGACGCTGCCCGATGGGTCGGTCGTGCCGGGTGCAGGGGTGGGGTCGGGTGCCGCCGTGGCGGGGGAGGCCGGGGTGTATGTCCTCGGGGGGCTGGTCGATGGCTGCGCGGTGCTGCCGGACTCGGTGGAGGTGGTGGTGCTGGCGGAGCCGGAGCCGCCCGTCGTGGCCGGGCCGGGTGCCGTCTGTGCCGGCGATGCGGGGGTGTGGACGGTGTCGGTGCCGGCGGGGGCCGAGGTGGTTTGGAGCGGGCCGGGAGGGACCGAGGTGGTGGGGGAGGAGCTGGCGATCGGGGGGATGGG
>CAMCYM010000170.1 GCA_945883885.1 Chryseobacterium gleum | reverse complement strand
CTTGTACTTCACCGCGGATTGTCCGTTTTACCGCGCCGGCGTCATCACGTCCACCGTGCTCGACGGAATCTCCAGCCCGGAGCCGACGCCTGAAGTATCCCAGTATGCCCTGTGGATCACCGGCAGCACGGTCGGGGTGGATGAAGTGGTCCAAGCGCCGGTGCAGATCTACCCGAATCCCGGGTCTGTCGGAGGAGAAGCGTCGGTGGTGGCGGCGGGTCCGGTTCAAGTTTGGGACGCCACAGGCCGCCTGGTGCTGGAAACCCGCGCCCATCCGGGGCAGGTCCTCGTGCGCCTTCCCGCCGAGCACCTGCCCGCCGGCACCTACGTCGTGCGCAGCGGCACGGGCGCCGCGACCCGCTGGATCGTTCAGTAAACGCGGTCAGTACGGCCGCTCGTCCCGGCCCTCCATGAAGTAGACGAAGGCGCGGTTCACCACCTTGTTGCCGCCGGGCGTCGGGAAGTCGCCCGTGAAGTACCAGTCTCCGCGGTGGTGGGGGACAGCGGCGTGGAGCCCTTCAATGCTCTGGAAGATGATGCGGACCTCCGCATGCATGCCGTCGGGCGTGAGTAGCTCGGAGATTTTTGCGCTGATTTCGTCCTCGGTGAACGGCGCGTAGACCGCTTTGACATGGTTGACGTTCTCTTCTTTCGGCAGGTCGAGGTCGGCTTTGCAGGCGGCGTAGGTCGCGTCGAGGATGTGGGAGAGGCCGCGTTCGTGCAGGAGGGCGACGGCCGCTTGGAAGGCGATGAAGTCGCCGAGGCGGGCCATGTCGATGCCGTAGCAGTCGGGGTAGCGGATTTGGGGCGCGCTGGAGGCAACGACGATGCGGCGGGGACCCAGCCGGTCGAGGATGCGCAGGATGGACCGCTTCAGCGTGGTGCCGCGGACGATGCTGTCGTCGATGACGACAAGGTTGTCCTCGCCTGCGCGGACGGTGCCGTAAGCGATGTCGTACACGTGGGCGACCAAATCGTCTCGGCTGGAATCCTCGGTGATGAAGGTGCGCAACTTCGCATCCTTGATGGCGACTTTTTCGATGCGCGGCCGTTCGGTCAGGATGTCGCGCACTTCGGCCGGGTCGGGTTCCGCGCCGAGGCCCAGAATCCGGGCGATTTTCGACGTGTTCAGATGGTCTTCTAGGCCCTTGATCAGGCCGTAAAATGCCACTTCTGCGGTGTTCGGGATGAAGCTGCTGACGGTGTTGTGCAGGTCGTGTTCGATCGCTTCAAGGACGCGCGGAACGAGCTGGCGGCCGAGGGCCTTGCGTTCTTCGTAGATGTCCTGGTCGTTTCCGCGGCTGAAGTAGATGCGTTCGAAGCTGCAGGCCGTGCGGGGGCCGGGCGTTTTGACTTCGTGCAGGGCGGCCGTGCCGTTGCGCTTGACCACGAGGGCGTGGCCGGGGGGGAGTTCGTGGACGGCGCCCGGGGCGAGGTTGAAGGCCGTTTGGATCACCGGCCGCTCACTTGCCACAACGACGACCTCGTCGTCCTCGAACCAAAAAGCAGGACGGATCCCGTTCGGATCGCGCATCGCAAACAGGTCGCCGTGGCCCAAGAGCCCGCACATCACGTAGCCTCCGTCGAGCGAATTCGCGGACCTCCGCAGCACATTTCCCAGGTCCAACTCGTCCGCAATCCGCTCAGAAATCACGTCGTTCGGCAGCCCTTCGGCTTTGAACCGCTCGAATTGCCGCTGGTTCTCGTCGTCGAGGAAATGCCCGATGCGCTCGAGCACGGTCACGGTGTCGGCTTTTTCTTTCGGGTGCTGGCCGAGGTCGACGAGTTTTTGGAACAAATCGTCCGTGTTCGTCAAATTGAAGTTGCCGGCGACCAGCAAATTCCGTGTGCGCCAGTTGTTTTGGCGCAGAAACGGATGGCAACTCTCAATCTGGTTCTTCCCGTAGGTCCCGTAGCGCAGGTGCCCGATGAACACTTCGCCCGTGAAGGCAAAATCCCGCTGCAACCGCTCGGCGTCCAGCAACTCCTCGGCACTCAGCCCTTTGAACCGCTCCATCACCCGCGAAAAAATGTCCGGGATGGCGCGGCTTTCCACCGATCGGATGCGCGATATGTACCGCTGGCCGGGCGTGGTCTGGAGCTTCACATTCCCCAGGCCAGCCCCATCCTGCCCGCGGTTGTGCTGCTTCTCCATCAGCAGGTACATCTTGTTCAGCCCGTAAAAGGCCGTCCCGTACCGGTCGACGTAATGCTGCAACGGCTTTTTCAGGCGCAGCAGGGCGATGCCGCATTCGTGCTGGAGGAAATCGCTCATGGGGGTGAGCCAAAGGTAGGATTGAGATTGAGATTGAGGTTGAGATTGAGATTGAGGTTGAGATTGAGGTTGAGGGGACGACGACCTTCGAGGGAATCACCATTCCGGAAACCTGAAAGCGGCGAAGCCGCGCCCTCTCGCCGCGAAGCGGCGCCCTCATCCCTCACACTCACACTGTTGCCCGCCGCGCAGCGGCGCCTCATCCCTCACACTCACACTGTTCTCCGCCGCGAAGCGGCGCCTCATCCCTCATCCCTCGCACTCACACTGTTCTCCGCCGCTTCGGCGCTCCAGGCGCGAAGCCGGGCTTCGGTGGGTCCGAAGGAGGTTTGGTGCAACCACCGGCTGACGAAGATGCCGACGAAGGATCCGAGGATCAAGATGACCGCCAGCAGGGGGTAGAGGGCGGGGTCTCGGGAAAGCAGCTCGGGCAGGGCGCTGAGGGAACGGGATGCCGCAGCAGTGTTTCCGTGCGTGGCGGCCCCTTCGAGCATGCCGAAGGCAAGTCCAGAGGCAAAGGAACACGGGATGAGCCAGTAAGAGCGCCGTTCGGCCGCACGACGCCAAGTCTTCAAGCGGTGAGCGGCGGCGCGTGCGTAGACGGTTGTAGGCACGTCGAGTTCGTTCCGGCTGCGCTGCAGGAGCCGTTCGATGCGGTAGAGACCCACCAGCTCGTACAAGGATGCGGCGACGAAGAGCATGAGCAGCAGGCGGAGCCAAACCAAAGGAAAGGCCATCGCGATGAACACAAACACCGCAGCATTCAAAGCCGTCCACACGCAGGCGATGCGGCACAGCAGGATGGCACGTGCAATGGCCGAGGGCCGGCGGATCGACGGCGGCGGAGCGGTGAGCACAGGAGCCGTGGGAGGGGAGCTGAGGCGGTCGCGCAGCAGCGCCCAGTCGAGCGTCAGGGAGTCGAGGGGCTGATCCATGCGGTAAGTCGTTTGCGGATGCGGTGGATACGGACGCCGACGGCCCCGGGGGAGAGGCCGGTCACGTCGGCGATTTCAGTGTAGTCAAAGCCCTCGAGGTGCAGGGCGATGACGGTGCGTTCGAACGGTTCGAGCCGCTCGAGGGCGGCGTAGAGCACTTCTGCGGCGTCTTGCTGGGGATGGGGGTCTGCGGCGGGTGTGGTGCCGGGTGTCAAGTCGTCCAAAGAGGCCGTGCGCCGGTGGCGGGTACGGCGGTGGTGGGTGAGCAAGGCATTCAGGACCACCCGGTAGAGCCAGGTGCGCGGAGAGGCCGTGCCGCGGTAGCCGGGCCAGCCGCGGTGCACCAGGACGTAGATGTCCTGCCACGCGTCTTCTGCGTCCGGGCCCCGTCCGAGGTGGAGCCGGATGAGGCTGCGCACCATGGGGGCGTGGGCTTCAATCAGTTCAAGCGGCGTCATTGCGTCCGATGCCCCAGCCGAGCAGAGCCGCGGTGGTGGCCAAAATGGCAAGGAGCCAAAGCTTTGCGAGGAGGGGACGCTGCTTCCACGGCACGTTCGGGTCGAACGGGTCGAACGCGAGGGAGATGCCGAGGGTGGCAGCCGCTTGCAGCGGGTCGTTCGAAGCGAAGAGGTAGTAGAGGCCGAGGGCCACGAAACCACCGTGGAGGAGGCGGTTGATGGAGGGAGTGAACGAAATCACAGGAGGGGTGGTTTTGGGTTTGGACGCCGCAGGCGGACGAAAATTACCTTTGCCCATGCCCACAGGCCTCGACCCGGAGGACTTTTACCTCAGCCCGGAAGGGTATGTCGTTTTTACGGAACAGTACCATCTGAAACGCGGATACTGTTGCAAAAGCGGCTGCAGGCACTGTCCATACGGGTACGACAAGCGCACGGGGACCCTCCGCAAAGCACAGCCATGACCGACACCGCTGCCTTCCGAACTGCCCTGCGTACGGGCATTCCAGCCGAACTGCCCCCCCACCGCGGACCTTCGCCGGACGTGAGCCATGCGCCCGTGCGCAAAGACATCCTGAACGACCGTGAAAAGGCGCTTGCCCTGCGCAATGCGTTGCGGTATTTCCCGGCGGAACACCACGCGGTGCTGGCTCCGGAGTTTGCGGATGAATTGCGTCGCTACGGGCGGATTTACATGTACCG
>CAMCYM010000169.1 GCA_945883885.1 Chryseobacterium gleum | reverse complement strand
CGAAGAGCGAAAGCACCGCATTCAGAGGCCATCCCCCGCTCGCAGCCCAGGGTGCGCGCACCAGCAAATCCGCCGCAAGGGCCAGCGCCGCGCCGGCCGCCGCCACGTTCGGCAAGGCCACCCGGTGGGACCGGTTGCGCAATACCATTCGGACCACGTGGGGCGTCGCGAGTCCGAGAAAGGCCACCGGACCACACCACGCCGTCACGGCCCCTGCCAGCACCCCCGTCACCCCGAACACCACCCACTGCACCCGCACGACCGGCATGCCCATGCTCCGTGCAGTCCACGGGCCCAAGGTCCACGCATCGAGGTGCCGTGCCACCGCCAGCAAGCATACCCCCCCGGTGGCCGCTACTCCCACGAGCACGGCCGCAGCGGTCAGCCCGGTCGAGCCGAACGAACCCATTCCCCAAACCACGAACCGCTGCAGCGCCTCGCTGCGCGCCTCCGCTTGCAAGACCGTCGTCACCGCCCCTACCACATGCCCGAGCATCAGCCCGAACACAAGCAAGGTGACCGGAGCATGCTGCCTGGCAGACACCGCCAGCACGAGCAACAAAACAGCACCCGCCCCGAGCACCGCCCCGGCCGTAGTGGAACCGAAGCCCCAACCGGTGTGCCACGTCCATCCCGCGAGGACCGCGAGGGCCACGCCCAGGGATGCGCCGGACGTGATGCCGAGAACGGAGGGGCCGGCCAGGGGGTTGTGGAACCAGGTTTGGAGCGCGAGCCCGCACAGGGCGAGGGCAGCCCCTGCACCTGCAGCCGTCAGCACGCGCGGCAACCGCACCTCGCGCACCAGGACCCCGTTCCTGCCTTCTCCATCGATCAGCGCATTCCACAACTCCCCAGCCGGCACGTCCACCGGTCCCCACGCGATGTGCACAATCGCCAGCAGCATCGCCAACGCGGTCCACCCCAGCACCTGCCACCCACCGTGCATCCCCCTCATGGCGCGTCAAGCCAGCGAAAGCACCCCGCCCCGTTGCCCGGGGCACGCTCCGGATGAAACAACGCCACTAAGTCCGCTAACAGCGCATCCGGCTGTGCCACCAGCGCTCCGAAGTAATCGCATTCCGCCGCGTTCGCGCCGAACAGCCTTCCCGACGGTGGAACCAGCAACCGGTGGCGCGGATCCTCGGACAAAAATCCCGCCCGGGTCAACCCCTCCGGTGCATAGCTGATGAGGCCCCAGGCATCGGTGCCGGCCGCAATTCCGACCATCTCTTCGAACGGGACTTCGACGTTTTCCGACGTGAGCCGGTCCGCGAACACATAGGTCGCCCCCGCATCGGCGATGAGCCGCGCCACCAGGCTGTTGCCCCCCGGTGCCGCCCACACCCCGTCGTGGACGCTGCCCGTAAAGACGCGGGGACCGTCGCCCGGCGCGACCACGAGCGCGAGGTACCGGCGCTCTACCGCGGCAAATGCAGAATCCGCGCGGGCGGCCGCCTCAGGACCGCACAGCCATCCGAACGCCCGCATCCACTCCGCCCGGCCCAACGGATGCGGCTCGAGGTACTCGAGGACCGGCACCACGGGAACATGCCCTTCGATGCCCAGTCCCTCTAACGGATCTCCGAACGGGTACGTGGTGAAGGCGGCCGGCATCAAGTCCAGCAACCGCTCCTTGTCGATCTCTGGCCCGCCCAGGTCCACCACGGCGCCCCGCGCCACCGCCTGCGCCGCAGCGGGGTCCTGCAGGAACTTCAACGCCGCACCGCCCGTCCACGGGGCATAGTCCGGCGCCCACGCCCCGATGAGGGCCACATGCGTGGTGCTCAGGGTGGCGAGGCCCCGCGCAGCCCGTCCCAGCACAACCGACTTCTCCGGGGTGCCCGCCGCCCGATAGGCTGCGGAGTCCCGGAACACCCGGGCCAGCACTTCTTCGGTGGGCACCTCGCGCACCTCCAGCCATTCGGCCCCGCCTCCCCGCACCCAAAGGAAACCTTGGGCCCACCGGGGCGCTCGGGCACCGGATTCTGCCGGAGCGGACTCCGGCGCCTGGCACCCCAAAAGCAGCCACACGGCCCCGACCCATCCTGCACAGCCGATCCGGATCATGGGCCCAAAGGTATCCCTACCCCGTACCTTTGGCACCATGGATGGAACCGCTCCGATGGACGCGCTGGTAGCGCGGATAGAAGCGCTTCAGGCCCGTGCCGCGCTCGGTGGCGGTCCGGAGCGCATCGCCGCCGAACATGGAAAGGGAAAGCTGACGGCCCGCGAGCGGCTGGCGCTGCTGTTTGACGCCGACGAAGATCCGCTGGAGGTAGGCGGTTTGGCCGGTGAGGGGATGTATGCCGAGCACGGCGGATGTCCGGCCGGGGGCGTGGTGGTGGCCATCGGGCGGGTGCACGGCCGGCCGATCGTCGCCGTCGCAAACGACGCGACGGTCAAGGCCGGGGCTTGGTTCCCCATCACCGGCAAAAAAAACCTGCGCGCCCAAGAAATCGCCCTCGAAAACCGGTTGCCCATCGTCTACCTCGTCGACAGCGCGGGCGTCTACCTCCCGCTGCAGGACGAGATCTTCCCGGACAAGGAGAACTTCGGACGGATTTTCCGCAACAACGCCCGGCTCAGCAGCCTCGGCATCCCGCAGCTTGCGGCGGTAATGGGCCCGTGCGTCGCAGGCGGCGCCTACCTGCCCATCATGAGCGACGAGGCCCTGATTGTGCGCAAAACGGGTTCCATCTTCCTCGCAGGCAGCTACCTCGTCAAAGCGGCCATCGGCGAAGATGTGGACAACGAAACGCTCGGAGGCGCCGACATGCACAGTTCCATCAGCGGCGTCGTCGATTACGCAGTCGACACGGACCAGGAGGCGATTGCGACCCTGCGGACGCTCATTTCCCACCTGAAAGCACCGGACCGCAAGGCCGGGTTTGACCGCATCGTCCCAGCGGCTCCGGCCGGTCGGAGCCTGCGGGCCGCAGTGCCCGTGGACCGCGGCGCGGCCTATCCCACGGAAACGCTCATCGAGGCGCTCGTCGATGCCGGCTCCTTCACTGCATTCAAAGCGGATTACGGCAAAACCATCCTCACCGGATACGCCCGCATCGACGGGTGGAGCGTCGGCATCGTGGCGAACCAGCGGGCCCTCGTGCGTTCGAAGAAGGAAGGCATGCAGTTCGGCGGGGTCATCTACTCGGACAGTGCAGACAAGGCTGCGCGATTCGTGATGAATTGCAACCAAAAAGGGGTTCCACTCGTGTTCCTGCAGGATGTCAGCGGCTTCATGGTCGGCTCACGGTCCGAGCAAGGGGGCATCATCAAAGACGGCGCGAAACTGGTCAATGCGGTAGCAAATTCCGTGGTCCCAAAGTTCACGGTCATTGTCGGAAACAGCTATGGAGCAGGCAATTATGCCATGTGCGGCAAGGCCTACGACCCGCGCTTGATCGTGGCGTGGCCGACGGCGCGCATCGCCGTGATGGGCGGGGCACAAGCGGCCGGTGTGCTGGCCTCCATCGAAGTGGCGCGGCTCGCCAAATCCGGCGAAGCACCGGACGCGGCCCGGACGGAAGAGATCAAATCCGCCATCTCCGCACGGTACGAAGCCACCACCGACCCGGTGTATGCCGCGGCCCGGCTTTGGGTGGATGCGGTCATTGACCCCGACGACACGCGACACTGGATATCTACTGGGATTGCGTGTGCTGACCACGCTCCGCTCGAAACGCCCTTCAATCCGGGCGTCCTGCAGACCTGAATTCAGTTCCTGCGGTCCAGCGCCTCTAAGCTCGCGAGCATCGGGGTGAGCAGTGGATGGATTTCCTGCTTTCCCGAATCTTCCAGAGCCCCTCGGACGCGCAAGATGGCTGCAAGGAGCGCCGCTTCGTCGCCCACGTGCTCGATTTGGTCCACCCACGTCATCGCTTCCAGTGCGCAACGGAAATCGCCTTCCACGCCGGCCTCGACCACATCCCGCAAGGCCGATTCGGGCAGAAAACCGGCGCTCCACATGAACCCGATCAGGTCCGCGCGGCACGCCACGAAGGCGGGATCTGCGAGCGCAGCAGCCAGTTCATCGCTTCCTTCCGACCGCTTCAAGGTCCCGAGCACCTCCCCGATCCGGGTGCGCACCTCGTCGTCCGGCCGGTCGCGGAAGGCCTCGAGCAGCGGTCGAATCCAACGGGCATCGTTCGCTTCCAGCGCGGCATCCACGGCAGCTTGGGCCCGATCCGCATCCAGCGACATCAGGTCCGCAAAGGGGGGCGTTTTCATCGTCTTCATCGCATTCCGAGGCGCCAGCGGGCCTCGGCCCAAATCTCGGAAAACTCCGCGAGCAACACAGCGGTAGCCCCCCAAACCACTTCACCGTCGACCCGGTACGCCGGCATGGGCGCGCGCATCCCCCCTCCCCCGGTCA
>CAMCYM010000168.1 GCA_945883885.1 Chryseobacterium gleum | reverse complement strand
CCGCGCCGGCTTTTTTGTGCCTTTTTGTGAGGTGTTAAACCGGGCAGGGTGCGCAGCAGATCCGCTGAACGGCACTTATCTTTCGTTCAAACCCGATGCCCATGCGCTCCCTCTTCTTTTCGGTTGCTCTCGTTGTCCTCGGTTTTGCCAGCAGCGGCTCGCAGGCGCTCGCCCAAACGACACCCTACAACCCCGACAGCAACAGCAACGGCGTCATCCTCACGCCGGACTTGATGGATCTGTTGACGCTCTTCGGCCAGCCCTTCACTCCGTCGCCCGTGTGCGTGGACGGAGTTCCGCTGGAAACGGCTGTGGTGCAGCTACAGCACACGGTCGCCCAGCAACAGGCCACCATCGCAGCCCTCATCGGTGCAGTCGAGTCATTGCTCACCGTTCCCACTGGGCAAGGCCCCTTCGTCCGCGACGCGGAAACGGGCAAGTGGGTGGCCACCGAGCCGCTGCACGTCTCCGGAGACCTGTCCACCGGCCGCCTCATTACGGGCCGCATCGAAGCCCGCTCCGCCCAATTCGGCGGGATGTCCACTCACTGACCGGACTGCAGCGCCTCCACCTGCGCCTGCAGCACGGCGACTTGGGCTTGCAGCGTTGCCACGAGTGACGTCAACGATGCAAGTGTCGTCCCCACATTCGTGCTGCCCACCGTCAGCGAATTCGTGCACGTCACCGGCCCGGTGAAGCGGGCGGAGCCGTTTGCGTTGACGTCGAAGGCGGTTGCGCGGGCGTTTGCGGCCGTGCCGGTGCCGACGGCGAAGACGGTCCCGGTGACGCCTTCAAGGTTGTAGGTGCCGGCGACGAGCATTTGGGCCTGGTCTGCCACCGTGCCCAGGCCAAACGCTGCGCTCGAGGTGCCCGTAGCTATCGTCGTGCGGCCTGCCGCGTGGCTGTAGAGGCCCGAAGCCGACGTTTGGTACCCCTGTGCATGGGCGGCATAGCCGCCGGCGATGCACCCAAATCCTTCGGCGTGGCTGACATCCCCCGTTGCGGAAGAATTCTGTCCCTGTGCGTGGGAGGAGGCGCCGGAGGCCGTGGTTTGGCGGTTCTCGCTGTGGCTGTACAAGCCGGAGGCGGTGGTTTGGTAACCCTCCGCGTGGGAAGAATTGCTCGAAGCAGTCGTATTGAAGCCCTCCGCGTGGGCGTAATTCGACAGGGCATCCGTGTTGTACCCCTCGGCGTGGGAGGCCGTTCCAGCAGATAGGGTCAGCATGCCTTCCGCATGGGCTGCTGTTCCGCTCGAGGTCGTGCCTTCGCCTTCTGCGCTGGAGCAAATGGCTGAGGCTGTGGTCAAGCGGTTCGTGGCGCGGGAGTACGGTCCTGTGGCTTGGGTTTGGGAGCCGGAAGCGTGTGCGAATTCGCCGGTGGACACGACCGACCCGCCGTGGGCGAAGTTGCCCGTGACGCGGAGGGTGCCGTCCACCCAGCCCCAGGGGCTGGTTTGGCCCGGTGCGAGCGAATCTTTGAACAGCGCAAGGCCCAGCGCCACGCGCGCATCCTCCGGCGTCGTCGCACCCGTGCCCCCAAACTCCACACCCACCACCCCTTCCGCGACGAACGGCTGCCCGAAATACGGCAACACGGACAGGATATCGGAAACCTCGATGGTGCCGGTCCCGTCGCTGTCGGGGTTGTACGGCAACACCGCGGTCGGTGGAGCTTGCTGGGCGCTGGCCCCTTGAACGGCGGCCCACAGGCCCGCCACGAGTGCAATCCGGTAGTTCATGATCTTCACGTTCGTACTGTTTCCTTTAACACGAAAGGCCACCCGCAAGTTGCGGATGGCCCTTCTTTGGTTGGTTGGTTTGGGATCAATCGACAATGAGCAGGCGCACGACCGACTGGCGCGTCGCGCTTTGCACCCGCACCTGGTACATGCCCGCAGCGAGGCCGCTCACGTTGAGCGGGATGCTGTGCTGCATGCCCTCGGCCAGCGTGCCTTCGAAGACTTCGCCCAGCAGGGTCGCGCCGGTCAGCGACACGACGTCCACCCGCACGCGCTCTTCTTCGTCGAGGACCAAACGCAGCGCCGTGGCGTCCTGCGTCGGGTTCGGCAGCACCTCTGCGCTGCGGAACGTGCCCTGCGTCGCGCCATGGGCATCGCCGTCAGACGGAGCGAGTCCGTTTCCGCCGCTGGTTGCATTGCCGGTTCCCGGTGCCACCGGAGAACCGTCGCAATTCGCCGAGTTGTACAGCAACGTGTACGAGAACTGGCTCGAGTTGCCTGCGCAGTCGGTCGCCGTGTACACGCGCTCGACACTCACGGGCTGAGCGCAGTTCAGATCGCCGAAGATGTCCCCGGTACCGCTGTAGCTCGTGCCGAGGTGTTGGCCGACCATGAAGAACCACCCCACGTAGCCGTAGTTGTTGTTCAGGTTGCTCGCACCGTGGCCCAGCTGCATGCCGAAGTACCCGTTTGCCGGCTGGTGGAACAGGTTGAACTGCGAGCCTGCGAAGGCCCCCCATCCAGTCAACGTGCCCGACTGGAGCAAGCGGTAGGTCCAGTTCAAGTGGTCATCGACCAGAATCGGGCAGTCAAACTTGTACCCCTGAGGTCCGGGTTGGCCGAGCCACTGCGTCCAGTTCATGCCCGGTCCGTAGGTCATGGAGATGTTCCAGCCTGCGTTCGGGTTCGAGGCGTGAACCACCGTTTGGGTCAAAATCCACCGGCCATCGGCCAGCTGCGTGACCGTGCCTTCCTGGGCCAAATAGAATTGACCGCCCGGGAAGTTGATCAAGCGCAGCGCGTGCGGCGCGGTGTTCGAACACGACCCCGACGCCAGCGGTGCCGGATTCGACGGTTCGCAGTAGTTCAACACGCCTGGCACCGTCGCGATGCCGTCGCCCACGACGGTTTCCTCGTACGTCACCGTCACCGCACCGCCACACGCATCCGCGAACGTCACGTTGCACGGTGCGGGCGGGTCGAAGTTGCCTTGCGGGTCGTCGAAGCAGAGTTCGATGATCTGGCCGTCGTCGTAGGTGCACGACGCCACCACAACGGGTGCCTGCGTGTCAACCACAGCAACTTCTTGGACAGCAGTCGTTGAATTGCCACACCCATCTGTGGCTGTAAACACCCGAACCAAGGTATACGTACTCGCACAGCTGCCCGGAACCGTCGTTTCGGATGTTTCCAACTGAACAGCGCTGCAATTGTCCATGACCAACGGCACGGGCAACGCGTCCACGTCGCTGCACTCCAACGTCTCATCCGCAGGAACATACGTGAAGACCGGAGCCGTCATGTCCTGTACCGTGATGACCTGTGTCGCCGTCGCCACATTGCCGCATGCATCCATGGCTGTGAAGGTCCGGGTCAAGATGTAGGCATTCGCGCAGGTACCTGCAGTCGTTGCCTCGGCGGTGGTGATGGTTGCGTCGCTGCAATTGTCATTCGCCGATGCGGACTCCAAGGAAAGCGGAGCATCACAATCGATGGTGTACCCAGCTGGCACGAACGTGAAGGTCGGGGCCGTGGAATCCTCTACGGTGATGACTTGCGACGCGGTCGCGCTGTTTCCACACGCGTCTGTCGCCGTGAAGGTCCGTATCAGGGTGTATGCGTTTCCGCATCCACCGGCCACGGTTTCTTCGCCCACGGATACTGTCACCGTGCCACAGTTGTCTTCAGCTGTCGCTGCCTCGAATGTCAGCGCCTCATCGCACTCGGCGGAATAGCCCGTCGGCACGAATGTGAAGCTCGGTGCCGTCGTGTCCTCCACCGCAATGGTTTGGGTTGCAGTTGCTGTATTGCCACATGCATCGACGGCCGTAAACACCCGGGTCAAGGTGTACGCATGTGCACAACCCCCTGCCGTAGTGGTCTCAGCCACGGTTACGTCCACCATCCCGCAGTTGTCCGTGGCAATCGCATTTCCGAAAGCCACCACCTCGTCACATTCAGCTGTGACATCCGCCGGTACCACGAGGAATGTGGGAGCGGTCGTGTCTACCACGGAAATCACCTGCGTGGCCGTTGCCGTGTTTCCGCAGACATCCGTCGCAGTGAACATCCTTGTGAAGATGTACTCATTTGTACACGCACCCGGTGCAGTGAACCCAGCCACCGTCACCACGGCATTGCCGCAGAGGTCGTTCGCCGTCGCCGCCTCGAGCAAAAGTGCCGCATCGCATTCCGCCGTGTAACCTGCCGGCACGAACGTGAAGGCCGGAGCCGTCGTGTCTTGCACCGTGAGGACTTGCGTGTGCGACGTGGCATTGCCGCTGCAATCGGTGGCAGACCACGTCCGCGTCACTGTGTAGCTGTTCGCGCAAGCTCCTGACGCGATGGCTTCCGTGAAGCTCACGCTCACCGCATCGCAGTTGTCTGTCGCCGTCAACACGTCCGCTGCTGGAACCGCATCGCATTCCACC
>CAMCYM010000167.1 GCA_945883885.1 Chryseobacterium gleum | reverse complement strand
CTTCGTAATATTGCACCCCCAAACCAGACAGGACGCATCTGTCGGTTGAGAAGAGACGCATCATGGACCGCATTCAGCACATCGCATCGAAGCTCGTCGAAACGAAAGAATGGCCGGAGTTTCGGGCCGGTGACACCATCGAGGTCACCATCAAAATCCGTGAAGGCAACAAGGAGCGTCAGCAGAAGTTCCAAGGGGTCGTGATCCAGCGCCGCGGTGAAGGACACACGGCCACGTTCACGGTGCGGAAGATGTCCAGCGGCGTGGGAGTCGAGCGGGTTTTCCCCATCTCCTCCCCGTTCATCGACGAAATCCTGGTCACCAAGCGCGGCAAAGTGCGCCGTTCGCGCATTTACTACCTCCGGAACCTCACGGGAAAAGCTGCCCGTATCCGCGAGAAGCGCCGCCCGGTTTCTCACTGAGTACTGGTTGCCACGAAAAAAGCCGGCCCCGCAAGGACCGGCTTTTTTCGTGCCTTATCCACGGGCGGAATGCAGACTCAGCTCACGGGAGCCTGAAGTACCGTCTCCACTGCTTCGAGCACATCGCGCTCCAGACGGTCTGCCGCTTCTGCAAGTGCTGCGGCCCGGTTTTCCCACTCCGCCCCCCTCCCATCCGCGAGTCCGGCCGCATTGATGCGGACATTCAGTACGGCACCGCGCACTGCAGCCCGCAGGGCGAGCGCTGCCACCCCTGCATCGGTGACGGAGTTCGGATTTCCGTTGCGGGCCATCGCTAAAGCGAGGTCCATCGCCTCGAGCGCCGTTTCAGCCACCCGATAGGGAACGGCCGTTGCCCCTTCTGTAGCAGCGAGGATGGCTTGGGTCCGCGCGGCTTTTGCCGCCTCGTCTCCAGCGGGCAATCCGTACGCCGCAAGGATGGCATTGAAGGCTTCCGTGTCCTCGTCCACCGCACGCAGCAAGTGTTCCCGCAATTCCTGTGCGCGCACCGCCACCTCACTGAACTCCTCCCAACGTTCCTCCCATCCGCGCTTGTGGGCACTGAGGTTTGCGACCATTCCGGCCAGCGCAGCCCCGACGGCTCCACAGTATGCAGCGATGCTGCCTCCGCCCGGAGCAGGAGATTCAGATGCGGTGGCTTCCGCAAATCCGCGAAGGGTCTTCGCAACAAGCGGTCCATCGGCCGGAGGGTCCAGCAGGTAATCGATGATGCGCTCTTCGGGTTTGAACGGCGCCAGCTCATCGAGTCCGAGGGACTTGACCGCGAGGTGGATTTTCTCTGCCACCGGGATGCCCAGGGAACGCCTCTGCCGACGCAGGTAGTGGTCTGCGGCCTCTGTCAGCACCCGCAAAGGAACCAGACCGACCAGCTCGCTGCCAGTTACCCGGACCCCTCGTGCCTCTGCGCGCGCGCAGGCTTCGTCAAAGGCCGTATGGACCTGCGTGACCGAAATGTCCGTGAGGTTCAGCGAAAGTTGGGCGATGCCGTATTCTTCGATGAACCAGCCGATGCCTTTGACAGCCTTCAACGCACCGGGAACGCGTTCCGACGAACCGTCTGGGTGCTTGACCACCCGTCCGGTTTCCCGCAAGTCAAAGGCAATGGCATTTGCCCACCGGGTGCTCGTGGTGTTGAGATTGATGTTGTATGCCACGAGGAAATCGCGGGCCCCGATGGCCACCGCGCCGGTGGTGCGCACGCGGTCGTTGAAATCGGCAGGACCAAAATCAGGAGCCCATTCCGGTTGTGCGAGTTTCGCTAACCCCTCGTATTGCCCCTTTCTGCAGTGGGCGAGATTCGCAAAGTCCGGGCGCGTTGTCGCCCGCTCATAATAGTATCCCGGAATGCCCAGTTCCCGGCCCACGCGCTCTCCCAGGGCCCGTGCAATCTCAGCACATTCCTCCATGGTCACGCCACGCACCGGCACAAACGGACAGACGTCGGTGGCCCCCATGCGCGGATGCTCCCCGGTGTGTGTGCGCATGTCGATCCGCTCCGCGGCTTCCCGGATCAGCCGGAACGCGGCCTCACCGACCGCTTCGGGAGGGCCGGCAAAGGTGATGACCGTGCGGTTTGTGCTGCGACCGGGATCGACATCGAGCAACCGAATGCCTTCCACGGTTTCGACCACTGCAGCAATGGCCTGGATGACCTCCGGCCGACGTCCCTCGCTGATGTTGGGGACACACTCAACGATGCGTTCCATGCGCCGAAGGTACGGCCCGACCGGCGAGGTAAGCTTGTTGAACGGGGCTGTCGCCAAACCGATACCCCAGCGCCTCGAGCCCCTGCATCGGAACCGTCAGGATGAAATCGGCCCGCCGCCCTGGCGCGATGCACCCGGCCCGGTCGGATATCCCCATCGCCGCCGCACCGTTCAACGTTGCAGCGCAGAGGGCCTCGAGGGGATGCAGCCGCATTTTGAGAATGGCCAACGCAACGGCCACGGGCATGTGGATGCAGGGCGCGGATCCGGGGTTGTAATCGGTTGCTAGGACGAGCGGTAGGCCGGCATCGATCAGCCGGCGACCGTCGGTGTAGGGGATACCGAGGAAATGGGAGCAACCCGGAAGGGCCACCGGGAAGGTGGGCGAACCGGTCGCGAGCCCGGCCTGCAAGGCCTCCACATCACCCTCCCCCAAGATTTCGAGGTGATCCACCGACGCGGCCCCGTACTTCACGCACAGCGCGACTCCACCGAAGGCAGTGAACTGGTTGACATGGAGTTTGGCGCGCAGCTTCAAGCGGGAAGCAGCGCGCAACACCTCCTCGGTTTCCTCCAAACCGAAGTACCCTGCCTCGCAGAACACGTCCACCGCATCTACCCGCCCTTCGGCCAGCACCGCGGGCAGCAGCCGGTCCACGGCTTCCCGCGTCCACCCCGCCGCATCGTAGCCCTCCGGCACCGCATGGCATGCGAGCAAAGTCGTCGTCACCGGGATCGGCAACTCCTCCTGAAGGCGCCAAATCGCCCGCATCGACCGCAGCTCCGCCTCCACGGAAAGCCCGTACCCGCTCTTCATCTCCATCGCCCCGGTCCCTGACCGAATCGCTGCTTCCACCCGCTCCTTCGCCCTCCGCACCAACTCCTCCACGTCCAGCGCAGCCAGCGCGCGCGCGGAATTCAAAATGCCCCCTCCCCGTGCAGCAATCTCCGCGTAGGTCAGCCCCTCGAGGCGATCGAGGAACTCGCCCGTGCGGTCTTCGGCAAACACCGGATGGCAATGGCTGTCGCACCACGAGGGCAGCACGTAGCACCCGGAAGCGTCCACCACCTCCACGCCACGCCAATCCGAAATCCCCGGGAACTCCGACATCGGTCCGAAGTCCACAAACTGACCGTCTTCCACCGCAAGCCAAGCGTCCTCCAGAACCGAGAAGTTCCGCATGTCCGCTCCAGCGAGAAAGGCCGGTGGAGCATCGAACGCCCCGACGAGTCCTCGGATGTGGGTGACGAGCAAGCGCATGGCGCGAAGGTAAGCCCCGCCGGCCGTAGCTTTCGGACATGGCGGGCAACACCTTCGGCACCCTTTTTCGGCTGACGACCTTCGGAGAATCGCATGGCCCGGCGGTGGGCGGCGTCATCGACGGGTGTCCCGCGGGCTTGCACCTCGACCTCGAAGCGGTGCAGCGCGGGTGCGACCGGCGGAGGCCCGGTTCGACTCCGCTCGGGACGGCGCGCAACGAGGCCGACCGCATCGAATGGCTGTCTGGCCTCTACGAAGGCAGGACGACGGGCACGCCGATCGCCTTCCTCGTGCGGAATTCCGACGCGCGTTCCGAGGATTACGCGGAATTTGCGGCAGCGTGGCGGCCTTCCCATGCGGATTTCACCTACGACGCGAAGTTTGGGTTCCGGGATCCCCGCGGCGGAGGGCGGGCATCGGCCCGTGAAACACTCGCCCGCGTCGCTGCGGGGGAAGTGGCCCGCGCGCTGCTCGCTCAGGCGGGCGTGCGGATTTCCGCCTACGTGGACCGGGTAGCCGACATTGCGTGGGAGGCCGAACCGGCCTTCCATGCCCACGCAACGGTGGATGCACAGGCGGTGCGGTGTCCCGACCCGGCGACGGCGGTGCGGATGGCGGACCGGATTGAAGCAGCGCGGTCGGCCGGTGACAGCGTCGGCGGAAGCATCGTCGCGGTGGCAGAAGGGCTGCCTGCCGGATGGGGAGAGCCGGTGTTCATGAAACTCGAAGCCCTGCTGGGCGGGGCGTTGTTGAGCATTCCGGCAGCGAAGGCCGTTGAGTTCGGAAGTGGATTCGCGGGCACGCATGTGGGAGGTTTGGCCCACAATGATGTGTTTGTGGCGACCCCGGACGGCCCGAAGCCGGGAACGAACCGCAGCGGTGGCATCCAAGGCGGTATCTCGAACGGGCTGCCAGTCGTGGTGCGGGTGGGCTTCAAGCCCGTGGCGACCGTTGCGCATCCGCA
>CAMCYM010000166.1 GCA_945883885.1 Chryseobacterium gleum | reverse complement strand
CATGCGTATGTTTCGCTGAACCAAATCGTTTCGGTCCTCAATACCCTTAGCCATGCGCTGTTTTATCTCGGGTTTTGCTGCCTTTTGTGCCATTTCAGTGGTTGCCATTCAGGCTGTTTATGCCCAACCCACAGAGCAAGCGTACCACTTGCCTCAACACCAGGACCACAGCTTTGTTCTCCAGCCAGGGACTTGGGCCGGTCATCGCCTTGTCGGGGCAACGCTGTACACGGATCCCACGGCAGCTTCTGGGACGACGAACTTCACGTTGCAGCGGCAAGCAGCCGACGGATCAGTGGTGTGGCAACGGGAGTACGACTACGGGGATTTTGACCTCCTCGGCCACGCTGAAGTGAATTCCACAGGGACGGAAATTGTGGCAGTGGGCAGCGCTGAAAGTGCGCAACTCGGCGTTGAGAAAGCATTTGCGGTGCGCATCGATGCCGCCACCGGAGCGGTGATCAGCGGTACCATGTGGTCCCCCGCGAACAACACGGATGTCCGCTTGCTGCACGTGGCCTATGTGCCCAGCGGGATGAACAACTTGCCGATGTGGGTGGCGGCCGGATGGACCGGCGATGATGGCGCGAAGAACACTGCGAAGGAAGGTTGGGTGGTTGCCTTCTCATCGACCCTGAGCACGTTGTGGCAGCGGGGGACCAACTCGACTTCCTACAATGCAGCGGGCTACGATTGGGACATGACGAACCACGTGCTGAATGTTCCGGGGACCGGGGTGCTGATTTCCGGTTCGTGCAACGGGGCTTCGAACGACCTCAGTCCGGACCAGGCAGGTCTCGCGTGGATGATTGACATCAACGGGAACTTGAAGTGGAAGCATGCGACCCACTTGTCGACTGCTGCGTTGAATGCACGGATGGTGACGGCAGGGGGGCACCTGCAGGGGAGTTCCATTGTCCAAATCGCAAACCAGCTCGGTCCGCAGTGCTTCGCCATCCGGCAGCTGAATCCGGCAACCGGTGCCCAAACCAGCGGCTACCGGGTCGACGTCAGCGGGCCGTCGGCTGCCGTCCCCAAGGCCTTTGACACCCAAGTCCGCGGCACCGGCTTCGTCCTTGCAGGCTACTTGAGCGACTACACGTGGACGGTGACCACCCCGAACGGCAGCTTTTTCAAAACCGAGAACCAGCCCTTCCACTTGATGTTTACGCCGGGCCAAACCGGTGGCTTCCCCGTGCCATCGGGAACCTTCGTCGTGCACCGCGTCGATCCGGTCAGTGGAGCTGGTGAGCGGGTGCAGAACGACTTTTTGGCCGCCATGCGGCCGACAGAGCAACCCTACATCTTTCACCCGCGCATGCTCGAACTCGCTGCGGACACAGGGGTGGTGCTCACCGCTTGGAGAGACAGGTACCTTCCGAACTCCCACGACCAGGAATGGATCATCTCGAATTTTGCAGGTACCGCCGGGTCGTGCGATCCTGGGACCTTGCCCGTCACCACCCTGACAAGCAACTGGGACATCAAGACCGGTCCGACGATTTTGGACCTGTTCTTTGCGTCCAGCAGCCAAACGCCGGCCGTGACAGATCCCGCGGTAGAGATCATCCCGTGCGGAGAAATCGGCTATCCCGTCTGCAATCCGAATTACGCAGCCACCTTTGTTCAGTCCTGCGATCCCCGCGAAGCCACCTTCACGGCTTCGCCTGCTGGCTTTCCCGTCACACCGCTTGCAGACATGGTGTTTTCGTGGGACTTCGGGGACGGTGCGGTCGGGGCAGGGCCTACGGTGACCCATGCCTATGCCGCAGACGGAACCTACACCGTGACATTGACGATGCACTGCGTGTGGGATGCGACCACAGCGGTGACCACGATCTTTCCTGTCACTTTTGCATGCAGCGAGCCATGCGTACTGCCGCTTGTGGGCCCGCTCGGAACGGAGTGGATTCACAGCTGTGGTGAATCGCCTACGTTGCGCGCAGTCGGTCTACTCTTCCCATCGCCTACCTACGGAGCTTCGGGGTATTGTTCGGGTTGGGAAATTGACGGGGTCCCTGCAGAAGGAACAGGAATTGCAACGTTTGTGCTGGAACCGGGAACGCATACCGTGTGCCGGACCGTTTGGTGTTGCGACAATCCCAGCGAACGCAGGGAGCGGTGTGTCGAGGTCGAAGCGGCTGCGTGTCCGCCCATCGAAGGACTTGATTTTACCATTGCCTCGTTGGCCGGATCAGAATGCGCAGGATGCACGAAAGGCCTGACCATTCTGACCGACGGTGTGCCGCTTGAGGATTGCCAAGACCTCGTGTGGGACTTCAGTTGGACCACCACGGAGCCCGTGGCTTCTCCGCTGATGTCGGTGACCGCGTGTGTGCCACCGCTGCCATTTGGCCACAGGATTTGTTTGCGCCAAATCTGTCCTGTGACCGGCGCGGTCATCCAGGAGGTTTGCAAAAACGTCTCTTGCTGGTACCTCGCCCTCGAATACGACTTCGATATCTCCTACCTGCTCGCCGGCAACTGGCTCGTTCCGGAAGTGACCACGGGCCCGTGTTCCATTTCCATCGGCATCGGGCCGCTTGAAGACCTCATTGTCGAGCAGGGCTTCCACGGCATGTACGACGGCCCATTCATCACTTCGTTGAACGGAACGGACGAACCTGCCGGCAATTCTTTCACGCAGTTCACGTTGCCAGAACTGGAGTACCCCCTTGTGGAGGTTGAGAACGGTTGGGCCATCGTTGACGCCACCACGGGCTTCCCTGTCTTCGAAGTGCCGGGCGCACTTGCCATTCGCGACACGGACTATGGGTTCGAGAGCGTGACCGGTGACCGTTTGGTCGAAGGCTTCCCTGCATCTTCGGTCGTCGTCTTCAATGTCACCACTCCCTTGGGCAAGATCCAGTGGACATCGGGGCCTTATGCCTTCGGCTGCGCCAACTCGGACGCATGCGCTTCCGACCTCAACGACGACGGCTTCGTGACCGTGACGGATTTGCTCTCCCTCCTCGGTACGTTCGGGGAGGCGTGTGAGTAACGGCAACGTCGCGGCTGCGCCGCGGGAAACAGGGATGAGGCGCGGCTGCGCCGCGGGAAACAGGGATGAGTGTGAGGAGCGGACAAGTAGCTCCGCCATTCCACCCTCAACCCCAACCTCGTCCCGCGAGGCGAAGCCTCGCTTGTCCCTCGTCCCGCGAGGCGAGGCCTCGCTCGTCCCTCGTCCCGCGAGGCAACGCCTCGCTTGTCCCTCGCCCCGCGAGGCAACGCCTCGCTTGTCCCTCGCCCCGCGAGGCAAAGCCTCGCTCGTCCCTCAACCCCACCCCCACCCTCAACCCCAACCCACTCCCCTTACTTCATCCCGTTGATGCTGTACGCACGGAAAGCAGAGGCAGGAAGGGGTGGGGTGGAAGTTGCAGGATCAAAGGATGGGGTCCACGTGCGGTCTGGCCAAACCCAGCGCGCGTTCTCGGAGAAGCGGCCCGGTGCATCGGTGAAGAGGCCTACCAGGGCTTGGGGGGTGCGGGATCGGACGGCGAGTGCGGTGGTGCCGGCGGGGCCGGGTTCGGTGGTGAGGGACAGGGCGGAGGTGGGCCAAGCCATCTCGCCGGGAGCGAGCGGCGACCAGCCTGCTTCGGCGCGGCGGACCTTGCTGCGGTCGGGGTTGACTTCGTTGAGGTCGAAGCGCAGGACCCAGTGGGAGGGGGGAAGGGTGTCGAGGGCGGGAAAAGCTGCGGCAGGCCGGTCCGACCACGCGGGGGTGGACCATGCTCGGCGGGCGGTGGCGGCGGGGCCGACCGGGAAGACCCGACGACCGAGGAGGGTGCCGTCGACGTGCCACGCGGTGGCAACGAGTTCGAGGGTGGTGCCGCGGCCGTCGGTGGGGGCAGATGGGCCGTCGCCGAGGACGGAGGCTGTGAGTTGTTGGGCGTCGCCGTGCACCGCGAGGGTAAGCGGAGCGGCGGCTTCGGCAGCGGCGTAGTGCGGGAGCTTCCACGTGCCGGTGGCGTCTACTGTGGACCAGGAGACCGTCGGCCAGACGTCGTTGAGTTGCCAAAAAAGCGAGCCCATCGTGGAGGGGGCGCGGCGGCGGTGCCCGGTGATTCCGGCCCGGAGGGCTTCTGCGTGCGTGATCTGGGACGCGTAGACCGCCAGGTCGAGCGGCAACCCACTGACTTCCCGTCCGGTAAGCCTTCGCGCATAGACATCCAGCATGTCCCAACCGTCGAAATCGGGGGCGATCCACGGCATGCGCGACCGCTGGCGGAACCGCAGCACGTCGCCCGCCGGCCCGCGCCAGTCCTCGACGAGCAGCGCGGAGTCCATGGCCGCAAGGGCCGCGCGCCCCGGGAGGGATTGCACACCGTATTCGCTGACGAAGCGACCGGCGAGCTCGTGGTACGCCGCGAAAGTGAGCGTATCGAACCAGACG
>CAMCYM010000165.1 GCA_945883885.1 Chryseobacterium gleum | reverse complement strand
AGAGATGAGGTAGCTCAAGTCCACCGTGAAGACCGTGTACTTGATGCCGGCGCCGAGCGTGATGAATTGGCGGTTGCCTTTCGAGTAATGCTCGTTGAAGAAGCCGGTTCGGAAGGCAAACACGTCGTTGTAGTTGTACTCCATCCCCCCTCCGAGGTTGTACTCCCGAAGCTCTTCCCGGAGGACGCTCCCCGGCTGGATGGTGTAGGTTCCGTCATCGTTGAAATCCACCACCCCCGGGGCGTCGTAGAAACTCTGCACCAAGGCCGTGGCCACGCCGATGTTGTCGTCGTACCCGCTGACGATTTCCGTGCCCGATTCCTGGTCGAGGATGGGCGGAGTCGGCACGAGGAGCTTGTTCGCGTCCACAGTGAAGGTCAGGGAGTTGTACTCATCCACGAAGAGCTCGTAGGCTGTGCCGAGTCGGAGGTTCGCAGGGATGAAATCCCGGTCCGCGGACTCGGTGTAGCTCATCTTCGCCCCGATGTTCGAGATGTTCATGCCGAGGTTGAACACGCCTTTCTTACCCGCGAGCTGTGCACGGGGGTTCGTGTAGAACAATCCCACATCGACCGCGACGGAACGGCCGGGCTTCGAGTTCGCCCCGAGGACATTCGTGCCCCCGGTGAGGTTCGAGTTGATGAATCGGCCGGTGACCCCGCCGCCGAAGCGGTCCGTGAACCGCTGGGAGAACCCTGCATCGAGGCTGAACTCCGCCGGCTTGAAATCCCGGATGGTGGTTCCAGATTCGTCCGTGAACGTGATGTTGCCGAGGCTGAAGTAGCGGAGCGCACCGCCGAACGCTTGGCGCGGGCTGATTTTCCGGACCCCCGACACGTAGGCGAGGTTCATGTCGTCGACCAACTCGCGCAGCCAAGGCGCATAGCTCATCGTAAACTCGACATCGTCCTCCATGAAAGCCATCTTCGCCGGATTCCAATGCAGGCTGTTGCCGTCGGGCGACAGGGCGACACCCGCGTCGCCGAGGGCGCCGGAGCGCGAGTCGGGAGCGATGGTCAAGAAAGGAACGGCCGTGGTAATGGCGTTGATCTGCACCGTTTGGGCCGCTTGCCCGGGCGTCAATTGCGCAGCCGCATCGCCCGCCGGAAGCAGCAGGAAACACAGGAAAGCGGCCAGAAAATGAATCGTATTTCGGAGCATGAGCGTCGGGCGTCGGGTTGCCAAAATTAAGTTACGGACGCACAACGACGACCCGCTCGGAATATTGTGCGGTCCCCCCTTGTTCGTCGGTCAGCGTGATACGGAAAAGGTAGACGCCCGGTTGCGCGCGGGAGGCCCCGGGTTGCCAAACCCACGACTCGGCCAGGTAGCCCCCGGCGTCCAGCGGACCGGAGAACTCCTCGACCCGCCGTCCATCGGCTGCGAACACCTCGATGCGCACCGCAGAGGCCGTGCAGGCCTGGTTGTGCTCGAAGCGCAGGCGCACCTCGTCGGTCGCAGGGTTCGGGTAGGCGGTCACAGCGCCGAGCGCCGCCGCGAAATTGTCCGCCACCACGAACTCGAGGGCTGCGCTCCCCTTGTTGTTCGAAACGTCCCACACCACCAGCTCGATCCGGTGGAGTCCGTCCGACAAGCCTTGCATCGGGTACCGCACCGTTCCGGCGACGTACGTATTCAAATCCGCCTGGTAGAAATCGTTCAGAACGACCGCATCTCCGGAGGCGCCGTCGAGCGTCATTTTGATGTCGTGGCCGATGCCCGTTCCGGAGGCGTTGATGCCGCCTGCATCCTCAATCCGCGCCAGCAAGACCGGATCGGGCCCGGCCAAACCTCCGGATCGGAACAAGGTGTCGTTGAGAAACAGCCGCACCACCGGCGGGGCATCGTCCGGCACAAAGTCGGCTGCTACACCTCCGACGATGAGGGCTTCCGTCGCACCGTGGGCATCCACGCCGGCATCGGAAGCGGCATACGCGCTGATGCGGCCGGCTCCGAATGCATAATCGATGTCCCGCGGCACCGCGAACGAAAAGGCGAACACCCCGTCTTCGACCGAAGCGACACCCCGGTGCAGCACATCGCGGAAAACGGTAAAGGCGTAAGACGTTCCGGAGCCGTCGTTGTCCAAGGTGGGCACCGTGGCCCGCTTGTCGAACACGCGCGGATACACGAAGCCGTTGAACCCGTGCAGCGTGTCGCCCTGTGCATCCGCGATGAAGCCGCGGACCTCCGCCACCTCGAGGGCCCGAAGCGTGTCTGGCAGTTCCGTGAAGACCACCTGAGCCTCCGGGTAGTTCAGCCGCATGGATGCGTCGCCGAGGAGCGAGAAGTTGCGCTTGTTGGACGAATTCGACACCTGTGGGTCGTTTTTCGTGACCCGTGCGATGTCCCCGAGGCGCAGTGGACGCTCGGGAGTGTCGCCGAAGGCACAGGCATAGAAGGCCCGGTTGAGCTGTTGGTTCGAGCCGCTGAAGACGACGCGGGTCGTGGTAAGCATGGCCAAAGCGCCACCGTCCGGATTGAGGAGCATGTCGTCGCCCGCAGTTTCCACGTCGGGGTCATCGTACCGCGCCAGCTCGCATGTAGCAGTCAAGAAGAGCGGAAGTCGGGGAGAATTCGACCATTCGCGGATGGTCGTGGAATTGAGGACCCGTTCGTGGGCCCACCCACGCTCTCCACCGTGTCCGATGTAATTGACCACCAGCGCCCCAGATTCTACGGCTCGCTTGATGGCGTCCGTGGCATCCGGGTACCGCTCGCCGCCAGGCGTGGAGAGTTGGGGGTAGGCGTCGAGGTAGATCTTCGATACATCATAGGCGTTGTGGGACACCCGCATCGTTTCCGCATGTTCGTCCGAATTGAGCATGTGGACAAGCTCCGTCGGTCCACCGCTGCCGTCGCGGTCGTCGGAGACCAGCACGATGCTGTTGCGCCACGGACCGGCTGAACCGGCCGATTCGTCGGCGCAGCTGCCGTCGGGAGTGGGCGCCCCGGTGCGTGCGTAGGCCTCGAGTTTGGCCATAAACCCTTCGAGCTCTTCGACCGAACGCGCGGGAATCCGGCCGACCCCGATGGCGAGTTTGTCGCCGATGCCCTCTCCCGCTTCGGGCGCGAGGAACCCGAAGTAGTCGTCGCTGACATAGCTCGACGTCGGGCTCACCGAATTTGCACTCTGATAGGTGATGATGTGGCTGCCATCCAGCACATTCCCGCGGTTTTCGAAGGTGCCGTCGCCCACGAGTTGCAGGTACTTCGGCATGCGCGCGCTGTCCCCTTCTGCCTTGTCCATCAGCATGAGCATCAGCATTTTCAATGCCGTCGGGTCTGGATTCCCCGATGAAAAACAGTCGAACACCTCACCTTGATCCACCACCGCCACCCGCAGCCCCTCGTCCGCACGCCCCGCGGCCAAACGCTCCGCGACCGCCGCGTACGCAGGAACCGTCACCACCACCAGGTCGACGTCCTCCAATGCGTGCAGATTCACCGGCTCGACCAGGCCCAGGTACTTGGGAGCGGGCAATCCCCCTGCCGCAAACGCGACGAAGCGGCGCGGCCCATCCGCCTGCACCGACCAGATCACCGCCTCCTCCCCCGCAACCTCCTCCACCTCCATCGCCACAGGCATCGCCGGGTCGGTGACATCCCACACCCCACCGAAGCTTCCGGCTACCCCGTCGAGCACAAAGGCCCGCCCGGCATCCACCACAGCTTCTGCCGGCCCCCACCACTGCATCCCTCCTGGCACCCACCGCAGCAGGCGTTCTTGTTCCACGCGCACATGGTCTAACCATCCGATCGCGCCGGCGGACCCTGACGTGAACTGCACCCCGACCTCCACGCGAGACGAGGTGCCGGAACCCACCACACATGGCCCTTCACCGTTGCCAGATGCGAGGTTCGCGACATTGCTCGTCGACGAGGCCGTGGTCGCTGCAGGGGCAAGGCTCACCGAGACAGCGCCGGCCGTCACCCCGAAGGTGGAGCCCGTGCCCATGGATTGGGCCGCGACTTGCACGGCTACCCGACCATCCGCTTCGGTCGCGTGCGGCACCGGGAACGTGAACGCCCGTTCCGTGACCGTTCCGAAGTCCTCGCCGAACCACTGGCGCCCAGACCGGTTCGGACTGTTCAATTCTAACTCATGAAACTGCACGTCGACGAACCGGTCGACCGTATCCACAATCGGCCCGTCAAACGACCCACCCACCCCCATTTGGACCCCTTCCGCAGCCCCCTCTCCTCGGCCCGTATCGAGAAAGTAATACGCTGAATCGCTGTACGCGTGCAGGGCATGCTCCCACCGCCCCGTCACCGCATTCTGCACCCAAGTGACCGGCCCACGTCCATAGAACAGCAACCGATCGCCCACGTCCCAAACACCGTCCTCGCCCCCCTCGCGCACGACCGCTACTTCTTGCACGTCCAACGGCCTTTCTACACCGTTCTCGTAGGGCAACTGCACCCC
>CAMCYM010000164.1 GCA_945883885.1 Chryseobacterium gleum | reverse complement strand
CGTGGTCCTCGAGTTGGACCAAGAGAATCGCCGGATGAGCTTGGGCCACAAGCAACTCGAAGAGAATCCGTGGGAAGTGTTCGAGACCATCTTCGCGGTGGGCTCGTCGCACAACGGCACGGTGTTGCGCATCGACGGCAACCAAGCACTCGTGGCTCTTCCGTATGGACTCGAGGGCTCCTGCCACACGAAGCACCTGCAGAAGGAAGACGGCAGTTCCATGCTGGTCGACGAATCGGGTGACTTTACGGTGCTCGAATTCAACCGCAATGCGAAGCGCATCACGGTGAGCCATCTGCGCACCCACGAAGAAGGTCCGAAGAAGAAGGAGGTGAAGGAACGCAAACCGCGTCCGGCGACGGGTGGCGGTGGCGGTTCGAGCTCGCGCGCCCTGGAAGAAATCAACGCAACCGTCGAGAAGTCAACCTTCGGTGACCTTTCGGTTCTGAGCGCGCTGAAAGAACAAATGGAAGGCGGTGAGCGGAAGGCGAAAGCCGACGCAGCTGCGGAAGCCACAGCAGAGGCCGCTGAAGCAGCTCCGAAGAAGAAGGCTCCGGCGAAAGCAAAGGCAGCAGCGGCAGAAGCCCCTGCGGCTGAAGCACCTGCGGCTGAACCAGAGGCTCCGGAACCTTCAGAGGGCGGCGAAGAAGCCCCCGCAGAAGGCGCTGAGTAAAAGCTTTCTTTCTTGATATGAGCATGCAAGGAGGCCCCACGGGGCCTCCTTGTGCTTTCCTATCTTCGCGGCCACGCACATGGAACTCCATACGCTCGTAGATCCGGTCCGATTCGAGAGGATTCTCGACCGCATGGCGCATCAGTTGCTCGAACACCACGATTTCTCGGACACGGTTCTGGTGGGACTTCAGCCTCGCGGTGCGCGCCTTGCAGAACGTCTCCGGGATCAGCTTTCCCGACTGGGCGTGGGAAGCAACGTGCGCTTGGGGAAGCTGGATGTCACCTTCCACCGGGACGATGTGCGGATGCACGAGCGTCCACTTGCGCCCAATGCGAACGACATGCCTTTCCTGGTGGAAGGACAGCGTGTCATTTTAGTCGACGATGTGCTCTACACCGGACGGTCCATTCGCGCGGGGCTGGATGCGTTGCTCGCCTACGGGAGACCGCGCTCAGTTGAGCTGCTGGTGCTCATCGACCGGCGATTCCACAGGGAGTTGCCCATCGAGCCGCAGTATGTAGGCACCACAGTGGACAGTGTGGATGCCCAATACGTGCGGGTAGATTGGAAGGAAGAAGGAGGACAAGATGCCGTAGTACTTCTGCAAGAACGGCCCGCATGAAAACACTTACGACCGCACATTTGACGGGCATCGCAGGGTTGACTGCCGAGGATGTTCACACCTTGCTCGATACGGCTCAGGAGTTCAAGGAGGTGCTGAACCGACCCATCCGCAAGGTGCCGACGCTGCGGGACTTGACCGTTGCGAATCTGTTTTTTGAGAATTCTACCCGGACTCGGCTGTCCTTCGAACTCGCGGAAAAGCGGTTGTCTGCGGACGTGGTCAATTTCTCTGCGTCCGGTTCTTCGGTGTCGAAGGGGGAGACCCTTGTGGACACGGTGAACAACATTTTGGCCATGAAAGTCGACATGGTCGTCATGCGCCATCCCCACCCGGGTGCCTCGAAATTTCTGGCAGAACGCATTCCGAACACACCGGTGATCAATGCGGGCGATGGGACACACGAGCACCCTACCCAAGCACTGCTCGACGCGTTCAGCTTGCGGGAACGGCTGGGGGAACTCACGGGCAAGAAGATTGCCATCGTCGGTGATATCCGGCATTCCCGCGTGGCCATTTCGAACATCTTGTGCCTTCAACTCTTGGGTGCGCACGTTCGGGTCTGTGGTCCCAGAACCTTGGTCCCGCGTCACATCCGAAGCCTCGGGGTAGAGGTTTCGCATGACCTCGACGAGACCTTGCGGTGGGCAGACGCGGTGAACATGTTGCGGATCCAGCTAGAACGCCAAGGCGGAGAAGGACGCGTCCCGTATTTCCCTTCGCTCAGGGAATATGCGCGTGCATTTGGCTTAGACAAAGAACGTCTAGACCGGTTGGACCGCGTTCCTTGGATTTTGCATCCCGGGCCGATCAACCGGGGAGTGGAAGTGACCAGTGAAGTAGCTGACGGTCCGCATGCCATCATCCTCGACCAGGTCGAAAACGGTGTAGCAGTTCGGATGGCGGCCTTGTATTTGCTCGCTCCGGTGCGTCCGTGAGGGATTGGTTTATATTTACCGCACAACCCGCGATCCATGAAATTTTCTGTACAACTCTCGGAGGGCATTGCAACCGTGACCTCCCACGTCGAGAAGCTCGATGCGTTGCACGCTCCAGAATTGAAGTCAGAGTTCGTGCGCCTCTCGAAAGAGGAGGGATGCAACCGCATGATTCTTGACCTGACGGGATCGCTGTATTGCGACAGCAGCGGGTTGAGTGCAGTGCTTATCGGCAACCGATTGTGCCGCGATGCCGGAGGAACGTTTGTGCTCTCAGGTTTGCAGCCCGCTGTGGAGCGATTGGTGGCGATCAGCCAACTGGACAAGGTGTTGACCATTGTTCCCACGGCTGCTGAAGCATTTGATTTGGTGGTGATGGAAATCACGGAAAGTGAACTCGGAAACGAATCGAAAGAACTCTAAACCATGCATTTTTCTAAGTCCTTCCTCGCATTGTTCGCGTGCACCGTCGGTGTGTCCGTGCAAGTTTCTGCTCAGTGCACCTCGGATTACGATTTCGGCACCGTAGAGTACGGGGCATCTCCCGATGCTTCCCTCGGGGAGCAGTTTGCACAAGGGACCGTAGGGGTGGCGTACACGGATGTGTTCCACGTCTTGGTTCCTGTGGATGCATCGGCCATTGATCCTGCATTTGCGTTGCCGCTGGATTCTGTCCAGCTGATTTCAGCCACGTTGCTCGACCCGATCACGGGTGCTCCGATGGATTTTGCGGCACTGGGCATGACCATCACCTGCAACAACGGGGGCACTGCGGCAGACCCCTGCACCTTCCTAGCGGGAGGCCAGTACTGCGCTGAGATTGCAGGTGTTCCGACACAAGCTGGGGCATACCAAATGAGCTTGGACGTGCTTGCATGGGTGACCGTGTTCGGAATTCCGATCGGCCAACCCTATCCCTTCACCGGGTATACCTTGGACATTCTGCCGGTAGGGGGGAATGCGGTGGCCGAAGCGGATGCATCCCTCGGACTGCAGGTGTGGCCGAATCCGTCCCAAGGAGAGGGAACGGTGTCGTGGGAAAGCACGGGAGCGGCTGCGGTCGAGGTGCGCGACGGAATCGGACGTCTGATTTACAGCGAGGCCGTGGTGGCTACGCCAGGTACTTGGAACATGGCTTCGGCGGGATTGGAGGCCGGCACGTACTTGGTGACGGTCGCCGAAGAGGGGCGTCGCAGCACGGCCCGTGTGGTCGTCGTATCCGGCCGCTGAGGCCTGGATCGGGTGGAAGGGGGCGACTTCAAAGTGGTCGTGCTGGGATCTGGGGCGGCGGTGCCTACCCTCGATCGTGGCACGACCTCTTTGTGTGTGGTGTACCGTCAATACAGTTTTTTGCTGGATGCTGGAGAGGGAGTCCAAATCGCTTTGCGAAAAGCGAAGATCCGCTTTCACGGCTTGACGGGTGTATGCATTTCCCACATGCACGGGGACCATGTGCTGGGGTTGCCTGGGCTCTTGAGCAGCCTTTCCATGCTGGGCCGTACGCGGGCTTTGGATGTGTGGGGGCCGCCGGGCTTGGAGGCGTGGTTGCAGGCTACGTTGGCGGCCACGAGGACCCATTTGGGCTATCCCTTGCTGGTGCACGTATGGACGGAGGGGGCCGCGGCGTGTTGGTCCTCAGCGAATCTCACCTTTTCGTCGTTTCCTGTTCGGCACCGGGTACCGTGCTGGGGGGTACGGTTTGACGAAGTTCCGCGGCCGCGGAAACTGAACAAGGCGGTCCTTTCCCAGCTCACCCTGGACATCGAGGCGTTGCGGGATCTCAAGGCGGGCCGCACGGCGACCGCGGCAGATGGCACACCGGTGGATCCAGAAGCCGTTTTGCTCCCCGCGGTGGCCATGCGTTCTTTCGTGTATACCGCTGACACCCTGCCGTGCGATGCAGTCGTGCAAGCCGCACGCGGTGCGGACCTGTTGTTTCACGACGCGACTTTCGCCGAAGGAATGCGAAAAAGAGCCAAGGAAACAGGGCACTCAACAGGCGTACAGGCTGCCGAAGTTGCCCGGGAAGCAGGGGTGGGCCGGTTGGTTTTGGGTCACATTTCCGCACGGTACGCGGGCAGGGCGAGCGAGCTGATTGCCGAAGCATCGGCCGTTTTTCCTGCGACCGAGGTCGCTGTGGATGGAGGCATCCTAGAGCTGCCCCCCCGTGGATACGAGGTGGACAAGTTTTCA
>CAMCYM010000163.1 GCA_945883885.1 Chryseobacterium gleum | reverse complement strand
ACACAAATACAGCGAACTAACCCGAAAATCACCTCCGAAACTTATCCACAAAACCGCCCCCCCAACCCTCGTCCTCAATCTTAGGCGCGGCGAAGCCCCGCCCAACCCCGTCCCCATGCTCCACGACCGCCTGCGCCGCCTCCTACCCCTCGACCCTGTGCGGTTGCGGAATGTGGCGCGGCTGCGGGCGAGCTACGGACGGGCCGTGCGGAGCGGCGGACGGACGGTGGAGGTGGCGGGCGGGCCCATGTCGCTGGCGGTGGAGCCGACGACCTCGTGCAATTTGCGGTGTCCCGAGTGCCCGTCTGGCTTGCGGGCGTTTACGCGGCCGACCGGCATGCTGGAGGTGGGGCTGCTGGAGCGGGTGCTGGAAGAGGCGGGACGGACGCTGGTGTACGTGAATTTGTACCACCAGGGGGAGCCGACGCTGCACCCGGAGTTTGCGGGTCTGGTGGCGGCGTGCAAGCGGCATCGGGTGTATGTGTCGACCTCGACGAATGCGCACTTTTTGACGGAAGAGCGGGCGGAAGCACTGGTGGAGAGCGGGTTAGACCGGCTGATTGTGGCGGTGGACGGGCTGACGCAGGAGACCTACGCGGCGTACCGGAAGGGGGGGCGGCTGGACCGGGTGCTCGAGGGGACGGCGCGGGTGGTGGAGGCGAAGCGGCGGGCGGGGGGGAGGGGGCCGCACGTGGTGTGGCAGTTTTTGGCCGTCGGGCCGAACGAGCACGAGGTGCCGCAGCTTGCGGCAGCTGCAAGGCGGGCCAGGGCGGACGAATGGGTGGTGAAGACGGCCCAAATCGAGCACCCCCACGACGACCACCCGCTCCTCACCCGCGATCCCCGGCTGAGGCGGTACGACCGCGCGCCGGACGGCACATGGCGGCTCCGCAATCCGCTCGCGAACCGCTGTTGGCGGATGTGGCAGGGCGCCGTGGTGACGTGGGACGGCCGCGTGGTGCCGTGCTGCTTCGACAAGGACGCCCACCACGTCGTGGGACGGGTGGGCGAGGGGCGGTTCGGGGAGATTTGGCACGGCGAGGCGTACGCAGCGTTTCGACGGACCCTGTTCGCCGACCGGACCCACGTGCCCATGTGCACGAATTGCACAGAAGGAACGCGCGTGTACGCCTGAGCCGCGGCCCACACCCTATCTTCACGGCATGGCCCGCCGACTCCGAGCTCCGATGCGCATGCCGCGGATGAAGGCGCGCGGCCCGCTGCGGTTCCTGCCCGGGCGTCGCGGGGATTCAGACCCGCTCAGGCGGTTTTTCAAAGGCTGGAAGGCACTGATTCCCATGGCCATCGGGTTAGGCATCGCGGCTTGGATGTTCGCGAGTTCGTGGAATTCTCCCGTCGATGCCTCCGGAACGACACAGGGCGACTTGCTGCGCGGATTCACGTGGAGCGGACGTGCGACCGCCGGCGTCCTGCTCGCCATGGGATGTGTACTCCTGAGGGACTTCAGCTACATCTACCGGCTCCGGGTCCTCAGCGAGGGGACCATGAACTGGCGCCAATGCTTTGACGGAGTGGTCTTGTGGGAGCTCGCCTCCGCCATCACGCCGAGTGCCGCGGGCGGCTCGACCGTGGCGGTGCTGATTTTCAACCGCCAAGGAATGCCCATGGGCCGCAGCCTCAGCGTGGTCTTCGTCGCGTCGATGCTCGATGAGCTGTTCTACCTCGTGGCGGTGCCGGTCGCGCTGGCGGCGGTGGTCCTGCTGGGCGGACAGGTATTCCCGGATGTGGAGGGGCTCGCGGCGTGGGGAAATGCGTCGATCCCGGTGTTTTTTTGGACCGCATACGGCCTGATTGCGGCCTTCACCACGCTGGTTTGGTGGGGCATCGTGCGGAGCCCTGAACGGGCGGCGGCCCTGATGGTGCGGGTGGTGGATTGGGGGCCGGCGCGGCGCTGGAAACCGAAGATGGTAAGGTGGGGCGAGGAGCTCGTGCTGGCCGGCGCAGCGATGCGGGGGGCGTCGCGGGGGTTTTGGTGGAAGGCCTTCGGGGCGACGGCGGCGAGCTGGACGGGCCGGTTCCTGACGCTCAATGCGGTGTTGCTGATCTTCTTCGCGTCCGTGCCGCATGCCGCAGTCCTGGGGCGGCAGCTGGTGATGTGGTTGACGTTGCTGTTCTCGCCCACGCCGGGCTCGAGTGGCTTCGCGGAGCTGGCGTTGCCGGCGTTTTTGGGCGACTTGACCGGGCCGGGATTCTTGGTGGCCGTGGCCGTCGTTTGGCGCCTGTTCACCTACGTGCCCTACCTCGTGGTGGGATTCCTCGTGTTGCCCGGGTGGCTGGTGCGCACCGGGAAAACGAGAAGGCGGCGCCGCGGAACCCCCGCAACGCCGCCTCCTGCATCCGCCTGAGTGCCGTCAGTGGACGATGGCCAGCACCGTCCGATGCCGCTCGCCGTTCGCTTCTGCCACCACCGTGCACAGGCCTGCGGGCCATGCCTCGGTGCTCAGCGCGAGGGCCGTTCCGCCGGCCGCCTGCTCGCGGTGCACTTGGCGGCCTGCCGCGTCGTACACGCGCACTTCTACCGTACCGGTCAGGCCGCTGAGGTCAAGGCGGGCCGCGGTGCTCGCCGGGTTCGGGAACACACGCAGGGCGGGCGTTGCCGATGCGCGGTCCTCGACGCCCACAGCGCAAGACATCTGCTGGATGCCGTACGACTCAAACAAGGCCGTGAAGGTGGCCGCGCCGTTCGAAAGCGGCCAGATGTCTTGGTTCACGATTTCGCCGTCCGGAGCGATCAGGATGAAGGTCGGGAACGCCGAGATGCCGTAAGGGGAGGCTGCCGTACATGCACCGCCGTCCGTGCAGGATGCGATGGGCGGAGGATTTTCGCCGCCGAAGGTCTCCTCGTAGGCCGCGGTTTCCGCATCACCCACCGTGGTTTCGAGGCTCAACAGGATGACGTCGCCCGTGTTGCAGCCGAAGTTGTGGTACGTCTCCGTGAAGTACGGCTGGTTCGCTTGGCACGGGCCGCACGTCGTGAAGAGGAAATCGAGGCAGACGTATTTGCCTGCGTCGAGGTACTCAAACAGGGTGTGCTCCACGCCGTGGATGTCGGTGACGGTGAAGTCGACCGCTTGGGTGAGCGAGGTTTGGGCCGCGCCAGAGCCGGCAAAGATGCCGGCAAAGGCGCCGGCCAAAAGGAAGTTCGAATGTGCCATGGCCGGAAGGTACGTGAAGCCGCGGAACTGCTCGCCTACCTTTGCGACATGTCGCATTCCGCCCAAGCCGGCAAAGGCACCCTCGCCGTTCACGCTGGCGTTCAACCCGATCCATCCACCGGGGCCATCATGACCCCGATTTTCCAAACGTCCACCTACGTCCAGGAAGCCGTCGGCGTCCACAAGGGCTGGGAGTACTCGCGCAGCCACAACCCCACCCGGGCGGCCCTCGAGCGCGCCCTGGCCGAGCTCGAGCACGGCGCCTTCGGGCTCGCCTTCGCTTCCGGCCTGGCCGCCATCGACACGGTGCTCAAGACGCTGCGTCCGGGCGACGAGGTCATCGCGGGCCAAGACCTCTACGGCGGCACGGCGCGGCTCTTCCGCGTCAACACGGCCCCGATGGGCATCGTCTTCCGCTTCGTCGACACCCAGGATCCTGCAAACGTCGCGGCCGCTGTGACGGAGCGGACGAAGCTGGTTTGGCTCGAGACGCCCACGAATCCGATGATGCAAATCACGGACATCGAGGCAGTTGCGCGCATCACCCGGCCACGCGGCATCCGGCTCGCCGTCGACAACACCTTCGCCTCGCCCATGCTGCAGCGCCCGCTTGAGCTCGGCGCGGACATCGTCATGCACAGCGTGACGAAATACCTCGGCGGCCACAGCGACGTGGTCATGGGCGCGCTCATCACGCGGGATGCGGACCTCGACGCTGAGCTCCGCACGATCCAAAACAACTGCGGCGCCATCGCCCAGCCCTTCGACTCGTTCCTCGTCCTGCGCGGCCTGAAAACGCTGCACCTCCGCATCGAGCGGCACTGCGCGAACGGCCGCCGCATCGCGCACTGGTTGCGCGAACACCCGGCGGTCGGCAAGGTGTTTTGGCCCGGTTTCCCGGACCATCCGGGGCATGCGGTCGCTGCGCGCCAAATGGACGACTTCGGCGGCATGATCGCCTTCGAAATCGCCTCGAACGACCTCGAACAGGCCAAACACATCGTCGCCTCGACCCGCATCTTCGCGCTGGCCGAATCCCTCGGCGGCGTCGAATCCCTCATCGAGCACCCGGCCGCCATGACGCACGCCAGCGTCCCCCCCGAAATCCGGGCCGCCCTCGGCATCAGCGACGGCTTCATCCGGCTCTCCGTCGGCGTGGAAGACGTGGAGGACTTGATCGAGGACTTGCGGCAAGCCATCGAACGTGCGGGGTGAGCGAGGCTGCGCCTCGCGGATTGAGGGCTGAGGGACGAGGGTTGAGGGACGAGGGTCGGGGACGAGGGTTGA
>CAMCYM010000162.1 GCA_945883885.1 Chryseobacterium gleum | reverse complement strand
CGCAACGCCATCATGTCGCCCACCTCGCACTGCTACTTCGATTACCCGCTGTCCGCCATCGACCTCGCCACGGTCTACGGCTTCGAACCCGAGCCCGCCGGCCTCGACACGCTGCAACTCGCCCCCGGCGTCACCGCCCCCGGCCGCATCCTCGGCGGCGAAGGCAACCTGTGGTCCGAGCGCATCCCGCAGCACCTCGTCGAATCCCGGCTGTACCCGCGCGCCTTGGCCCTCGCCGAGGTGCTTTGGTCCCCCGCCCCCCCGCTCGGCCTCGCCCGCGACTTCGACGGCTTCCTCGCCCGCCTCGACGGCCACCTCCTGCGCCTCACGGCCCAACGCATCGACTACGGCCTCGAAGGCGACCCCGTCACCGCGGCCTTCGCCCCCTCCGCCACGCCCGGCACCCTCGCCGTCGCGCTGGCCCCCGCCTTCCCGTGGGTCTCCGGCGCCGCCGGCTTCTACCTGCCCGGCGACTCCCTCCCGCGCAGCTCCGGCATGCTCGGCGACACCTTGCTCGTCACCGGCGAAGGCGAAGTCCGCGCCCAAGTGCTCCACCGCAACCGCCTCCTCGACGAGCTCACGGTCTTCCCCGTCGCCGGCCACGCGGGCCTGGCCCGCCCGCTGACGCTCCTCCACACCCTCGACGCGCGCTACGCCGCCTCCGGCCCCGGCGCCCTCGTCGACGGCCGCCTCGGCTCGAACGACTTCCGCGACGGCGCGTGGCAGGCCGTCCAAGGCCCCGACCTCGGCGCCACCGTCGACCTCGGCACCCCGCGCACCCTCGATTCGCTGGCGTTCGGCCTCTACCTCTACCAGGACGCGTGGATCTTCCTGCCGGACCGCATCGACGTGGAACTTTCGGTCGACGGCCGCGCATGGCGCCCCTTCACCCTCACCCCTTCTCCCGCCCCCCGCGCGCCCGACGACCGCCAAACCCGGATCCGGACCGCCCTCCCGCTCCCCCCGAACACCTCCGCCCGCTACCTCCGCTTCACCGCCCGCAACGGCGGCCCCTGCCCGACCTGGCACGACGCCGCCGGCGAAGCGACGTGGTTGTTTGTGGATGAGGTGGTGGTGTACTGAGGGAGTTTGAGTTTACAATTTGAGTTTACAGTTTGAGTTTGAGTTTGAGTTTAGAGTTTGAGTTTGCAGTTTGAGTTGGGGGGGGGCGCGGGGTGCGCCACATGTCAGCACAGAGCGACCACGCGGCAGCGGCGGATGAGGCCCCACAGCATTCGGGAGATTTCATCGCCGCCGGCGTGGAGGTCGTGGAGGTGCTCCGGGGAGAGCGCGTGTTCAGCGCGGAGCAAGCGGAGGCCGGCGAGGGCTTCGGAAACTGAGGCACGGGCGATGGCGTAGTGGCGCGCTTGGGACGGGGCGGTGGAGTGTCCGGCGCCCTCAGCGAGGTTGAGGAGGACGCTGGCGGCCGCGCGGCGGATTTGGTCCCGGATGGCGTCGTCGCATGGGGCGCTGGCCACCGCTTTGCGCACTTCGACGACCCAGGCCAAGGCCTTTGTTTCCGTTTTGAATTCCTTCACTTTCATGCTTTAAGTTACAGAATTCCAAACGAGTAACCCTCATTTTTCACCCTGAACTTATCCACACTCCGCCCCCCTTTTGGCCCCCTCAAACTCAAACTCAAACTCAAACTGCCAACTCAAAATGTAAACTCAAACTCGCTCACTCACACCCCTCCCCGAAAGCCCCCAACAGCAGCAACACATCCGACACCGCCGTCGCGCCGTCGCCGTCGAGGTCGGCCGTGCAGTCCGCGCCGAGGCAGCCGAAGTCGCCCAGCAGCAGGAGGATGTCAGCGACTTCTACGAGGCCGTTGCCGCTGAGGTCGAAGGTGCCGAAGCCGCCTCCGGGGAGGCAGTATTCGCAGAGGCCCGGGAGGATGCAGGTTGCAGGGTCCGTGGCGGTGGCGAGGTAGTTGCAGGCGGCGGGGTTCGAGCAGCCGGGGATTTCGTTTGTGTTGCAGACGCCGTCGTTGTCCGTGTCGCCGTCGACGACTGCGCCGCCGGAGCAGGTGTCACAACCGGTGGCGTAGATGCAGGTTCCGTTGTCGACCGTGGCGGCGGGGTTGTAGTTGCAGGCGGTCGCGGTCGTGCAGCCGGGGGTGCCGCCGGGGACAATCGAGAAGTTCGCGTTCGAGATGTCGAAGAAGTAATTCGCGGCGGCCTTGACCTTGATGCGGGCGGAGGAGGAGGTGAGGTTCGGGAAGGTGACCGTGGCGGTTCCGGAGTTCGCGGAGTTCGTGGCGAGGGTGTGCGGCCACGTGTAGCCGCCGTCGGTGCTGAGGAAGATGTCCACGGCTGCGCAGTTGACGGGGGAGAGGTTCGTGCTGGCGACGTTCCAAGTGACCGTGACGGGGGTGTTGCCGGTGAAGGTGCCGCCGCCGTTGGGGGCGGTGATGACGAAGGGACCGGCGGCGCCGGAGACCTGCATCGTCACGAGGTCGTGGGCGACCCCGCCGCCGCCGGCGCGGTTGTCGCGGACCGTACAGCGGAACTTGAGCTCGCGGCTGTAGGTGGGCATGTGCTCGCCGATGACCGTGGTATTTGCGACCAGGTTGAGCGGACGCGGGAAGGTCCGGGTGGCCGAGGTGACCGAGGGCCAAGACCGGAAAATGGGCTGCGTGCCGGAGGGATTCGTCAGCGTGTTGTCGCCCGAGGCGGTGACGGGGCCGAGGTCGTATTCTTCCCAGTTGTAGGTGAGGATGTCGCCGTTCACGTCGCTGGCGGTGGCGGTGAGTTCGAAGGGCGTGCTCTTCGGGATGTAGCGGCCGTTGATGCCGGCGTCGACCGTCGGCGCCGTGTTGCCCGTCGAGGTCAGCGTGGCGCACGAACTGCCCGCACCGTTGACGGCGTAGTTGACGATTTCGATGTAGCTGTGGACGTGGAAATGGTCGTCGGAGTTCGGCTGGAGGTCGGGGGCGCAAATGCCGGCGTAGCCCATGATGGTGCTGGCGGAGCCCGGTTCGTAGGCGGCTGAGCTGGCGCGGTTGCAGCTGTTGTTCTGCGTGTGGTTTGCGCCAAACTGGTGGCCCATCTCGTGCGCCACGTAATCGATGTCAAAGGGATCGCCGACGGGCGCGCCGGATCCCGTGACGCCGCCGGCCTTGAAGCTCGTGCACGGCGCTTGCAGGTAGGCGACCCCGCCGCCGCCGGTCGAAAAGACGTGGCCGATGTCGTAGTTCGCCGAGCCGATGACGTTGTCGCAGGTCGTTTGGTTTTGGCCCAACATGGCTCCTCCGTCGGTGTTCGTGTACGGATCGGTCGAAGCCGTCAAGAAGATGAGCGACGTGTTGTTCGGGACGAGCACCATCCGGATGGCGAAGTCGCGTTCGAAAACCCCGTTGATGCGGGCCATCGACGTGTTCATGGCCGCGAGCGCGCCGGCCGTGGAGCCGCCGTGGTAGGCGGCGTACTCGCCCGTGCAGGCCAGGGCGAGGCTGAAGGTGCGCAGGGTGTTGCCCGTCATCTCGAGGACTTCGGGACCCTCGCGCAGGGCGGGGTCAGGCTCGACGGGGCGGCCCATGAAGCGGACGCGGCGCCCCTCGCCGTCCGGCAAAGCGGACGTGGGCCCGGCGAGCGGGCTGCATTCCGCGCGCCGCTTGTCGGTCGTGGCGTAGAAATCGGACTTCGTGTAGGCGATGTACTGCGAGCGGTCGCCGGGCTGGGCGGGGTCGATGTACCACGTCTCGCCGGCAGAAAGGACCATGGCGTGGAAGCCGGCCGGGGTGATGTCGCAGCGCAGCAGGGCGGTGGGGTCGTCGACGCCTTGGCCCAGGAAGGTGCGGATGTCAGGGAATTGCGCCTGGAGTTCCGGCGCCATCACGGGGCTTTCGACGAAGCGGAAGGTCGCCAGCGTGCCGTCGGGGCGGGGCAGGGTGAGCAGAGTGGGGGAGTGCGGCGCGGGGACGCGGGCCTCGTGCGGCGCCGTGAGGAGGTGGCGCTGGAGCGCGTCGGCATCGACGGCAACCGCGCGGAAGGCGGCGGGCCGGATCGGGCCGGCGAGGGCTTCGGGGCGGCCGGGACCGCGGTCGTTCCACGTTTGGGCGAAGCCGCTGGACACGGCCGTGGACAGCGCGCAGGCCGCTACACAAGAAATAAATAGTACTCGCATCGCGCACAATATACGTCACGGGCACGGGACCGCCCACAGCGACAGCAGCGCGAGGACGTCGCCGGCGAGGACCGTGCCGTTGCCGTCGAGGTCGAGGCGCGGCGGGGCGCCGCTGCCGTCGCCAGGCGCGGCGAGCCCGTAATTGAGCAGGACGAGCAGCAGGTCGGGCAGGTTGCGGGCGCCGTCGAGGTTGAAATCGCCGGGACAGGGGCAGGCCGCGCCGGCGCAGGGGGCGCCGAGGAGGGGCAGGGTGAGCGCCTCGGCCGCGAGGAAGGCGTTGACGCCGATCGTTTCCCCGAGGCGTCGGCCGGGCCAGTCGTCTTGGGGCGGGTGGATGCCGCCCCAAACGC
>CAMCYM010000161.1 GCA_945883885.1 Chryseobacterium gleum | reverse complement strand
CGTGACCGCCGCACTCTTGGCCGTGACCGATCTGCATGTCCGCCGGAATCCCCCAGCCAATGCAGAGCCGTGGAGTGGGCTTCCGATGCGCCGGCGGCTGCGCCAAGTCCTTGCCATCGGACTCGCCCAAGCAGTGGCCATCCTGCCCGGCGTCAGCCGCAGCGGATCCACCATTGCCGCATCGCTTTGGGTGGGAGTTCCTCGGGCAGAAGCGGCGCGGTTCAGTTTTCTCATGGCCCTGATTCCCATAGGCGGAGCTACCCTTCTCGAAGTAAAGGACTTGCTGGAGGTCAGCGAGCCGTTGACGTCCGCCAGCCACCCCGGCGCCTATGCCGTCGGCGCGTCGGCCGCCTACCTGAGTGGGCTGCTGGCCTGCACGTGGATGGTGCGGCTGGTGAGCCGGGCCCGATTGATCGGATTCGCGGTGTATTGTGCGATTTTGGGAACCGTGGCGCTTGTTTGGGGCTGAGGCGTACGGAATTTTGGACCTTCAACGTTGAGATGACCATGCGCATTTTCCTCCTTCTCCTGGTCGCCACAGCTTTTGCCAGCTGCACGGATGTGACCTTTCCAGAGCCCATGCCGCTCAATCGCAACGATTTAGCAGCGTTCCCGAAGAAGTGGCGCGGAACCTGGAAGGACGACAAGGCCACCTTCATCGTCACCGAAACGACAATGACCTCGACCGAGGACGGCGAGACCTTCACCATCGGGGAGAACTTGAAGCTGCGCCGGTTTTGGGACGGGCTCGTCATGAACACAAAACAGGAAGACAGCGGGCGCTGGGAAGTGTATTTCTTGCGCCGCTCCGGAACGAGCATCACCGTGAACGGATTTGTAGCAAACGACGGCACCATCTCAGTTTGGAAAGACGTGCTCGGAGAAGCCTGTGTAGCAGGACAATCCGGCACCGGCGAACAGAAAACCTACCTCCTCGCCCCGGAGAACAACGCGGCGTTCCGCAAGCTTGTGCTCAAAGGCGGAACGGTGCCCCTAGCCACGGTTCAACGGGCCGACTGAGCCGTCCACTGGCGCTCGACTTCCTCCCAATTGAGACGGCGCATGAACGCCGCGAGGTAGTCGGCACGGCGGTTCTGGTAATTGAGGTAGTAGGCATGCTCCCACACATCGATGCCGATCAGCGGGGTCGCCGATTCACCGAGCGCGCGGGCCATCAGCGGGTTGTCTTGGTTTGCCGTAGTGGTCACTTTCAGGGCGCCGTCGGACGTGCGCACAATCCAGGCCCAGCCACTTCCGAAGACCTTCATGGCGGCACCGGTCAAGGCCGTTTGCATCGCTTCGACAGAGCCGAACGACGTTTCAATGGCCGCACGCAACTCCGCGCTAGGCGCCGCAGGTCCCCCGGGCCGCAAGAGTTTCCAGTACAGCGTATGATTCCACGCCCCCCCTGCGTTGTTTCGCAAGACGGTATCCGACGCGGCCGCCGACACCAGTGCACAGATTCGATCGATCCCGATGCCATGAAATTCCGGGCGCTTCTCGACTTCCGCATTGAGGTTCTTCACGTAGCCCGCGTGGTGCTTCGTGTAGTGGATCTCTACCGTCGCCGCGTCGATGTCCGGCGCAAGGGCGTCGTACGCGTAGCCGAGTGGCTCCAACACGAACGGATCAAAACCCACCGGTTGTCCGCTTTCTGTGGCCTTGCAGGCCCAAACCGGAGCTACGGCCAGCGCCGCCCCGGCGGTTCCCGCCAACTTGATGAAGGTGCGTTTGTCCATATGCCAAAGTTCGCACATGCATCCGCCCCCACCCACTGACACCCTGCAGTTTTCCCGTAAATGGCTGCTTCGCTGGGTGGCCGTCGCGGTGGTGGTGGCGGCCATCGGGGCGGGCGTTTGGCTGGTGCTGTACTCCGATGTGATCGAACGTGTGGTGCGCAAGGAACTTGCCCGTGGCATGCAGACGGATTGGCAGATCGAAGGCATCCACATCCGGTTGTGGGACGAGTTCCCCCGGGTTTCTGCCGTCCTCGAAGGCGTGTACGTGGCCGGATCGGGCTCGGCGGGCGACACCCTCCTCCGGGCCGAGGAAGTGGCCCTTGCCTTCGACGCGTGGGGCCTGCTTCAGGGCCGGTATGTGCTGGAAGAGCTCACGTTAGAAGGGGCAGAGGTGCGGTTGCGGAAAGACGCCGACGGCCGGTGGAACACGGACGTTTGGCGCACGGATTCTGCCGCAGCCACGACGCCGTGGACGCTGGAGGACCTGCGGCTCTCGGCCGTGCGCCTCGACGTAGACGGGACCGTGGTGGAACTGCGCGAGGTCCGTGCAGAAGGAGCCTTGTCTGAGGCCGGTGTGGTGGCGGAGGTAAGCGGCGCGTTTCGGCCCGTGGCCGCATGGTGGGATCCCGAATCGGAGGATTTTGAAGGCCAAACCTCCGTGCAATACCGCTGGACAGACGGCCACCTAACCGCTGACATCGAAGAGCTTGCGCTCGGAAAAGCCGTCCTCGCCGGGTCGCTCCGCTGGGACAACGCGCTGCAGGCCACGTGCACCTTCGAAGAGGTGTCGCTCGATGCGGTGCGCGCCTATCTGCCGCTCGCCGAGGCTTCCCGCGCCTGGAGTTCCGAGGTGCGCGTCGCCGGCGCAGCCACCCTGCACACCGACGGCCGCATCGAACTGACCGCCTCCATACCCCCCACAGAGGTGCGCTGGACGCGCGCCGAGGGCAAGGTCCTCCAGGGAGAAGCGGGCGGTGAGCTCCGGGGCACGTTCTCGAACGACCGCTTTCAAATGGCGCTCACCGAAGGCCTCCTCGAAACCGAAGGCCTGCGGTGGGAAGGTTCTGCCACCGGCAACGGGACCGCCTGGTCGCTCGACGGCACGGCCGAGGCAGACTTTGCCCGCTGGAACCGCGAAGCCACCGCGGACTGGATCGCGCCGGCCGCATTGCCTACCGCGGGCAAAGCGACCTTCCGCGGTTCCCTTGCCGGAACCTCGGCCGGTTGGGACGTGCAAGGAAACTGGAGCTGCACCGACCTGGACCTGTCCACGGCGGATCTGCCCATTTCCTGCACCGCCACGGGCGAGGTGGCCGGCGAAACCGTCCGCATCGCCACCGCCTCCATCGCCCTGGGCGACCTCCGCATCCAAGGAGCAGGTACCGTGCAAGGCCTTGCCCCCGACGCCCCGTGGGTGGCCGATGTGCGACTCAACCTCAGCCCCGGCGACTACGGCACCCTGTTCGCCGCCGGATCGACCGGCAGCGGCGGCTTCCTGCCGCCTGGATGCCGCGTCTCCCTCGACGTAGCTGGATCCCGGTTCACGTGGGGGCCGCTCGCAGGCGACCGATTCCGCGCCGAATGCACCATCACCGAGCAGACCGTCGAGGTCAAGCGCATGACGTGGGATGCGTGGGGCGGGCACACGGTGGTGCACGGGCGGGTGCAGCCCCGCGGCACAGGTCTGCAGGCGGAGGGCAGCGCGCGCTGGGACCGGATCGAGCTGAAGCCGCTTTTCCGGGCCTTCGACAATTTTGACCAAACCCTGCTCCGCGCCGAACACCTCTCCGGCTCCGTCTCGGGCACCACCACCGGTACGTGGGCGTGGAATCCCGACGGCTCCTTCGACCCCGCCTCCAGCGCGTTCGATGCGGACGTGTCCCTGCGCGGCGGCGCCCTGCACCGGCTTGAAGCCTTCGCAGACATGGTCGCAGCCCTGCGCGAAGAGCGCCTCATGGCCCCCCTCATCGATCCCGACGACCTGGCGCACCGGCTGGAACATGTGGTATTCGAAGACCTCTCCACCCCGTTCTCCTTCCGAGGCGGAACCCTGGCAATCCCCGAACTCGACATCGCCACCAGTGCCATGGACATTACCGTGGCAGGAACATCCACCTGGTCCGGCCAAGTTGACTACTCTATCGGATTCACCCTCAGGGACTTGCGCAACACCCGCGAAGATGCCATCGGAGCCGTTGCGGACGACGGTCTCGGCAACCGCATGTTCATCCGCATGGCCGGACCGTCCGACAACCCTTCGTACCGATGGGACCGGGAAGCTTCCAAGGCCCACCGGCAGCGCGCCGTGGAACGGGAGAAAACCGAATTCCGATCCCTCTTCCGTTCTAGAAATCAGTAGCCCACCAGAAGTTAGACGAAACAGCTTATCTATTAAGTTAACAGCCAAATAATGCAAACGAATGCATCCTGCCTTACCTTCCTTCCGGACCGGGACCACTTAACCAAATCCCACCACGCCGGCCGGAAGTCAACGCTCCGCGTCGGCGTTTTTTGTGGGCATCCGGTTACCTTCGTTCCATGATTTGGGATCCCGAGTTCAGCGTCCCGGAGGCGCTCAGCAAGGCCCTTGCCGACCTCGAGGCGGTATGGACCGTTTTTACCACGAGCGAACCAGGCCCAGACGACTTTGACCGCCTGGTGGAGACCGCTCGGGCCGTCCAAGAACTGGCCGTCCTCGCCCGCTTCGAAGCCGCACAAGCTTCGCAGACGGAAGGGGTGAACGAGGTTG
>CAMCYM010000160.1 GCA_945883885.1 Chryseobacterium gleum | reverse complement strand
CTCGCCCGCCGAACGCCACGACCGGGTGACGTCCCCGTCCGGCGGCCGCTCGACCTTCGTCACCGTGGCACCCCGCTCGGAAAGCGCAGTCCCTGCCAGCGGCCCGGCCAGCACACTGGCCAGCTCAAGCACCCGCACCCCGGCGAGCGGCCCTTCGACAACTTCCATGCCCGCGAAAGTACGGTCCCCGCGCGGTCAGAACCCCAGCGTCGGCTGCATCGCAACGCCCGAACCGGGCTCTTGGAGCGCCTCGCGGTAGGTGGCGATGGCGCGCGCCCGCGCGAACGCGTGGTCCACGATGGGATGGGGGTACGAGGAAGTGCCCCATTCCGGCACCCAGCGCCGGATGTAGCGGGCCTCCGGGTCGAAGCGTTCCTGCTGCGACGTCGGGTTGAAGACGCGGAAATAAGGGGCAGCATCGCAGCCACTGCCGGCGGCCCATTGCCACCCACCCACGTTGCTCGCAAGCTCAAAATCAAGCAACTGCTTCGCAAAGTAGCGCTCACCCAGCCGCCAATCCAGCAGCAGGTGCTTGCACAAAAAGCTCGCCACCACCATGCGTACCCGGTTGTGCATGAACCCGGTCGCGTTGAGCTCGCGCATGCCTGCATCTACCAGCGGATACCCCGTCTTACCCGCGCACCAGGCCTCGAACGCCTCAGGATCGACCCGCCACGGAATCCGGTCGTAGGCCGGTTTGAACGCGGCGTGTGCGCTTGAGGGAAAGTGATTCAAAATCGCGCGGTAGAAATCGCGCCAAATCAACTCCGTGAGCCACTTCTCACTGTGTGCTTGCCCGGCCCGTGCCGCCGCCCGCACGGACACGGTTCCGAACCGCAAATGCAGCGACAGCCTGCTCGTCCCCACCACCGACGGGGTATCTCTGCGCTCGGCATACCGGCGCAGCACATCCGCCTCCACGGCACGCGGCGGATAGAATTCCTCCGCTACCTCCGAGAACCCCATGGCCTCGAGCGCTGGCACTTCGTTCACCTGGCTCACCGCCCCTGAAACGCCTTCTCCCCAAACCGGCTCCCGCTCGGCAAGGTCCTCGTCGCGCAGCACCTCCCGCCACTTCCGCGCAAAAGGAGTGAAGACGGTATACGGCGTCCCATCCGCCTTCAGCACACGGTCCGGTGCAAGTACGGTGTGATCGTGGTGTAACACAAGCCGTGCACCGTTCGCCTCTAGGGCGCTCGCAACTGCGGCATCCCGACGCTGCGCGGTCGGCTCCGAATCGTCGTTCGCATGCACCTCCACCACGGCCGCTCCGTGTGCCGATGCGCGGGCGCAAACGGCTTGCAGGACATCTACCGGCCTTCCGTGGTGCACCTCACACGGAATTCCTCGCCCGGCGAGCTCCAGGCGCAGCCGCAGGACCTCGCGGTGGATGAACGGCACCCGCCGGTCGTCTGGATCGAGAAGCCCCAAGATGTCCGGGTCGAACGCGAACAAGGTCAGGAGCGATGCACCCTTTTTTCGCGCTGCGTCCACCGCCGCCGCCAAGGCCGTGTTGTCCTCGAGCCGCAGGTCGCGGCGAAACCAATGCACTACCGTCATTGCGCTCTGACAACTGCCGCGCGAATTTGTTCGAAACAAGTAAAAAAATGCAAAATCCATTTGCCCGCTGAACCTTTTCGGATTTCTGTGGTTCTCCCTTCATCAACCTTTTTCGCATGAATCGATTCGTACGTTTTTTCGCAGCGGCTTTCGCTGTTTTGGTCTTCGGGGCCGATGCCTCGGCCCAAAACCCGTGCAACACCACGGGTCCGGTCATCGCAACTTCATCGTTCCAGTACCTTCCGCAATACGTTCTTGTTGAAGCGGGTACCACGGTCGCATGGGTGAACTTCGGAGGAACCCACGATGTGAACGGAGTGGTCAATGCCATCACCGGACAATTCTATAACAACCCCGAGTCTTTCACGCTTCCGGCAATCGGAGGCAATATGAACGGCGTCTGCATGGGCACCGTCACGTTCGATGTCCCCGGCGTCTACGCCTACGACTGCTCCATCGGGAACCATGCTGCTCTGGGCATGGTCGGCACGATTGAGGTGGTTGCTCCGTCGACGGTCGTAGATATCATCGTCGACAGCCCGAACCACACGACCCTCGAAACGGCTGTCCTCGCAGCGGGTCTCGCGGACGATCTGAGCAGCGAAGGGCCGTTTACGGTGTTTGCTCCGACGGACGCAGCCTTCGCAGCGCTCCCGGCCGGCACCCTCGAAGCGGTTCTCGCAGATGCGGATCTTCTCAACGCCATCCTCACTTACCACGTGGCGGGTGGTGCGTTCTTGAGCACCGACCTCACCGACGGCATGCAAATCACCACCTTGAACGGGGAAAACCTCGAAGTGATGGTGGGCGGTGGATTTGTGATGATCAACGATGCCTTGGTTACGGTAGCGGACCTCACGGCCAGCAACGGTGTGGTGCACGTCATCAACGCGGTTCTCCTGCCGCCGACTCCGAATACGAATACGGTGGTGGACATCATCGTGAACAGCCCGGACCACACGACCCTCGAAACCGCGGTCATCGCTGCGGGCCTCGCAGACGACTTGAGCGCCCAAGGCCCGTTCACGGTCTTCGCACCGACGGACGCAGCCTTCGCTGCCCTCCCGGCTGGCACGATTGAAGCGGTCCTCGCCGACGCAGAATTGCTCAACGCCATCCTCACGTACCATGTGGTGGGTGGTGAAGCCCTGAGCACCTCGCTTTCCGATGGCCAAGAAATCACCACCCTCAACGGTGCAAACGTCACCGTCTCCATCATGGGCGGCTCGGTGATGATCAACAACGCCACCGTGACGGTCGCGGACATCCTTGCCGACAACGGCGTGGTGCACGTCATCGATGCAGTCCTTTTGCCGCCTGCTCCGCAGACCACTACGGTCGTAGACATCATCGTGAACAGCCCGGACCACACGACCCTCGAAACCGCGGTCATCGCTGCGGGCCTCGCAGACGACTTGAGCGGTGACGGACCCTTCACGGTCTTCGCGCCGACGGACGCAGCTTTCGCAGCGCTCCCGGCCGGTACCATCGAAGCCGTCCTCGCGGATCCTGTCCTCCTGAATGCCATCCTGACCTACCACGTCGCTGCGGGCAACGTGCTGAGCACCGACCTCACGGATGGCATGACCATCACGACATTGAACGGTGCGGATGTTACGGTGTCCATCATGGGGGGCACGGTCATGATCAACGATGCGACGGTCACCGTTGCAGACCTCGTAGCCGATAACGGTGTGGTGCACGTCATCAATGCGGTGTTGTTGCCGCCGACGAATGTGGAGTCGACGATGGCACCGGTAGCCGTCGAAACCTTCCCGAACCCGGCCACCTCGCTTGTGAATGTCCGCGGTGAACTGCGCAGCGGCGACCGCCTCGTGGCCTTCGATGCTGCAGGTCGCATGACCTTCGATGCACCGGCAGTAGCCACGTTGGACGTGACCGGCTGGAACGCGGGCCTCTACACGTTGACCCTCGTGCGCGACGGCCAAGCCGTTGCCACTACCCGGGTAAGCGTTCAGCACTGAACCTGAGTCTGCAAGAAATGAAAGAGGCCGTCCTTCGGGACGGCCTTTTTTTGTTGGGGACGGGCGCGGCTGCGCCGCGCGGGACGAGCGACGCTGCGCGCCGGGGGTTAGGGATGAGGGACGAGGTTGGGGTTGGGGACGGGCGACGCTGCGCGTCGCGGGGCGAAGGTTGGGGACGGGTTGCAATGAAATGCGGTCAATTGTTCCCGATTTGGGAACATCATTCGTATCTTTGCTGAGTGCGAGTTATCTCAAAACGGACACTCCGAGAGTTTTGGCGAGTGCATGTAGACTGCGAAGAGCAGTTGAAATGTTGGTACAAGGAAGTTGAGGAAGCGAAGTGGGGCGGCCCTGTGGATGTGAAAAGAGACTATCCCTCAGCGAGCATTTTGCCCGGGAATCGCGTAGTGTTTAACATCAAGGGCAACACATACAGGCTGGTTGTGCGCGTCAACTATGACTATGCAGCGGTTTGGATTCGGTTCGTAGGGACCCATGCAGCGTATGACAAAATCAACGCTTCACAAATTTGATTGCCATGAATATGAAAATCATCAAGACTGAACAAGAGTACGCGAAAGCGCTGGAGCGTCTTGAAGTGCTGTTTGATGCGAAAAGAGGAACGAAAGAAGGAGACGAACTTGAACTGCTCACGTTGCTCATCGACATGTACGAAAAAGAGCACGACGCCATCGACTTGCCGGACCCCATTGAGGCCATCAAATTCCGCATGGAACAGCTCGGAATCAGGCAGAAGGATTTGGCCGAGGCGATGGGGTTCAAGAGCAGGGTGAGTGAAATCCTGAATCGCAAAAGGAAGCTCACGCTCGAGATGATTCGAAAACTCAACCAAATCCTTGGGATATCGACCGACGTGCTGGTGCGCGATTACTAAATGGCGTTGTGCAGCATCCGCACGAAAAACCACGAGGATGCGCTGAGGAACATCGTG
>CAMCYM010000159.1 GCA_945883885.1 Chryseobacterium gleum | reverse complement strand
CGAAGACGCCGCGCACGTGCGGGCGATGCTCCTGGAGGCCGATGCGGTGTTGGTAGGAGGCGCGTCGGTTGCGGCGAGCGGTGGAGTGATGGAAGTCATCAATGACCGCGGTGTCTGTCCGACGTGGATGCTTGCAACGCGCACGGGTTTTGCGGAGGATTCCCCTGTTTGGCGTGCGCCTCGCACGCCCAAATGGGTACTATCCCCGCATCCGCTGCCCACCGACCGAGCCCTCCACGCGAACCGCTGCATCGACGGTGGGCTGTCCGCATGGCTCTCCGCTGCGAGCGGATTCGAACGCGTCCTGCTCTTCGGCGGCGGGGCGATCAACCGGATGTGTTATGCCGCGGGCGTCGTCGATGCGTTGGTGCTTACGGTCTGCCCGATCTTGCTGGGATCGGAGGATGCAGTTCCGGTGGTAGCCCCCGGGTTGACGCATCCGGTCAAGTTTCGTTTGGAACAGGTGCGCGCATCGGGCAACTTTGCCTTCTTGCACTACTCCGTCCTCCGCTGATGCGAACAGATTCCCTTGAAATCGAACACAAGTACCTCGTTTCTGAGGAATTTGAAATGGATACGTTCGCAGATGCCCTGCGGAGATTAGGGGCCACGGGGCCGCACTGCATAGAAGTAAGGGACAGTTACTTCTACCGGGAGGATCTGCCGGATGCGGTCTTTCGCCATCGCATCGACGCGGAATTGCACCAACTCACGGTGAAAAGCAGGCCCACAGATTCGGAAGTTCGGCGGGAGGTCAACCTCGATTTGGCCGGACCCGATGCGGTGCTCCAGGTGGCAGCATTTCTGGAGACCGGTTGGGGCACCTGCATGTCCTTGCTGCTGCAAAAATCCGTCACGGTGTGGGAACTGCCCGGCTTTGAGGTGGTGCACTACGTGGCGACGCGGCCGGACGGATATACGGTGCGCTGCGTCGAGTTCGAGGCCACAGGTTCTGACAGCCCCCCGGACGCGGTGGAGGCACTGAACGCACTCGGTCGAGCGTGCGGTTTCGATCCGGCCATGCGAACGGAACAAAGCCTCTTCACCCTGATGCAACAGCCCGATGGACCATCTCGATAACGTGCACATCGCGGGGATCGAGGTCTCCTGCATCGTCGGCATCCACGACTTCGAGCGCACGCTGGAGCAACCCCTTGTGTGTGACATCGAAGTCGGGTTTGAGCGCCGTCCCGGTCTGTTCGGAGCGACACTTGCGGAGAGCATCGACTATGCCCGGCTCGAAGGCACGGTGCGCTTTGTGCTCGAGCACGGGCAGTTTTTCCTGCTGGAAGATGCAGCCGAAGCGCTGTGTGCGACCGTGCTCGCTCCGCAACGTGTCCGACCTGCCCGCTGCACCGTCCGCCTGAACAAGCCCCGGGCGCTCGGTGGCCGCTGCATTCCCGGGGTGTCCATCGCGCGCAGTGCTGCGGAGTACCACCCTGTGCTCGAGCACAACCACTTCGGCACTGTGGACGTGCTGCACGAAGGCCCCGCGTGCGGCGTGTACATGCTGCACATTCCCGCTGGGGGCCTCATTCCACCCCATGTGCACAGGACGATGGCAGAGGCAGAGCTTGTGTTCGGGGAGGGACTGCTCTTGAACAATGTGCCCGTGGCTTCGGGGATGGCCCATGTTTGGCCTTCGGACTTCGTCCACGCGTACATGAACGTCCACTCCGAGGAGACGACCATCTTGTGCATCAACCGCCCTCGGTTCGATCCGCAGGACGAAATCCTTGTCACCACGCATCTCGCAGACTTGCCCGACACCACGCCCTTCGGCAAACGGTACTTTGGAATCCCATGAAACAGGTCCTTGTCACAGGAGCGACGGCGGGCATCGGCCGCGCCATTGCGGAAGCATTTCTCGCGGCAGGAGCGCACGTCTATGGGGTGGCACGACGGCCGGTTGAAGGACCGAAGGGAATGGACCTGCTGCTGGAGGACCTCTGTGCGCCCGGAGCGGCGGATCGGCTGGCGGACGCACTCCCGAACCGCGTCGATGCCGTGGTCTTGAATGCCGGCACGTATGCTCCCGGGCCCCTCCTCGGCTCTGCGCCGGAACAGCTCGACTCGCTCTGGGACCTCAACGTAGCTTCCGGGCACCGCGTCCTGCGCGCCCTCGCCGATCGCATTCCACGAGGGGGACACGTATTCGTCATCGCTTCTGTGGCGAGCCGAAAGATGTTCCCGGACAAGATGGCCTATTCCGTGACCAAATCCGCCCAGCTCGCCTACGCCGAGGGCCTCCGACAAGAATTGCGACCGAGGGGCATCCGGGTCACGGCGGTGTTGCCCGGTCCGACCTGGTCCGCGTCCTGGGAAGGGGTGGAGCTGCCTGCGGACCGCCTGCTGCGCGCGGAAGACGTTGCAGCGGTTGTGCTCGCCGCTTGGAACCTCCCTCCAAATGCCGTGGTGGAAGAGTTGGTCATCCGGCCGATGGAGGGCGATTTGGACGCGGCGATGTAAAGGCGTGTACCTTCGCATACACTCGCCATGATCCTCATTTTTGACACCGAAACGACGGGTTTGCCCCGTTCGTGGAACGCGCCCTTGACGGATGCGGAAAACTGGCCGCGCGTGGTCCAACTCGCGTGGCAGCTGCACCGTCCGGACGGTAGTTTGGTGTCGCGGGGCAACCGCATCGTGCGCCCCGATGGCTTTACCATCCCATACAACGCGGTCAAAGTCCACGGCATCACGGATGAACGTGCTGCGCGGGAGGGGCACGCGCTGGAGGCGGTGTTAGACGAGTTTGCGGATGCACTGGGCCAAACGACCTACGTCATGGGCCACAACGTCGGTTTTGACGTGTCCGTCGTCGGTGCCGAACTGTGCCGGCTCGGGCTCGATCCGTTCGCGTTGACGTCGAAGCCTGTCCTGGATTCCAAGGATGCCGGGACGGACTTCTGCAAATTGCCGGGTGGCCGCGGGGGCGCCTACAAATGGCCCACGCTGGGAGAGCTGCACCAGGCCCTCTTCGGGGAGCCGGTTGCTGAAGCCCACGACGCGGCATACGACGTGCGGGCCACGGGCCGCGTGTTTTTTGCCATGTGCGAACGTGGGTTGTTTGGGGGGGAAGGACTCCTCACCGGCGCACCCATCGGCTACGAAGCCCCGGAGCTTGAGGCCTCCACGTTTGAGGTAGCAGCTGCAGACGCCCCGGCACCGCCGACGGTGGAGGCCGCCGTTCCCGCTGTGGCCCCCGCGGTTCCCTTTGCGCATCTGCACGTGCATTCCCAATTCAGCGTCCTGCAAGCCGTGAGTTCGGTGAACGAACTGGTGGAGGCGGCGGCGGCCATGGGGATGCCTGCGCTCGCACTGACCGACCATGGGAACATGATGGGGGCGTTCACATTCGTGCGTGCGGCCAGAAAGGCAGGCATCGTGCCCATCGTGGGAATCGAGTTGAATGTGTGCCGCGACATGGCGGACAAATCGGTCAAAGACGATGGGTATCCCGTCGTGCTTTTGGCCCAAAACAAAGCCGGCTACCACCGGCTTGCGAAACTGAGTTCCGCAGCCTACACGGAAGGTTTTTACTACGTTCCCCGGATCGACCGCGCCCGGTTAGCGGCGCATGCGGAGGACGTCATCTGCCTCACGGGCGGCCTCTTCAGCGAAGTTCCGTCCTTGATTCTCAATGTCGGCGAAAGGCAGGCCGAGGAGGCCTTCCTGTGGTACAAGTCGGTGTTCGGAGACCGCTTCTATGCGGAATTGAACCGGCACGGGCTTGAAGAAGAGGATGTGGTCAACCGCACATTGCTTGCGTTTTGCGCGAAGCATGGGGTCGCCTGCGTAGCGGCAAATTCCACGTACTACACCCGACAAGATCAGGCCGAGGCGCATGACATCTTGCTGTGCGTCAAGGATGCCACAAATGCCAGCAAGCCGAAGCGCTACATCGGCAAACGCGGCCGTGAGTTTCGGTTTGGCATGCCGAACGACCGGTTCTACCTGTGTACTCCGGACGAAATGCGCGCCCAGTTCGCCGACGTTCCCGAGGCCCTGCTCGGCGTTGCAGACGTCATCGCGCGGTGCGAACCCTATGCCCTCGAACGCGATGTGTTGCTCCCCGCGTTTGACATCCCTGCGGAATTCGTCGACCCCCGCGACGCCGAAGACGGAGGCAAGCGCGGCGAGAACGCCTACCTGCGCCACCTGACCTACCTCGGCGCCGTACGCAGGTATGGCACGCCGGTCCCCGATGCCGTCCGCGAACGCCTCGACTTCGAACTCGAGACCATCGCAAACACCGGCTACCCGGGCTACTTCCTCATCGTCGCGGACTTCACCACCGCTGCGCGCGACATGGGCGTGAGCGTCGGCCCTGGCCGCGGTTCGGCCGCGGGTTCTGCCGTTGCCTACTGCGTCGGCATCACGAACGTCGATCCCATCGCGTACGACCTGCTGTTCGAACGGTTCCTGAACCCCGACCGGGTCAGCCTGCCGGACATCGACATCGACTTCGACGACGAGGGCCGCAGCAAAGTCATTGACTA
>CAMCYM010000158.1 GCA_945883885.1 Chryseobacterium gleum | reverse complement strand
GACCGCGCACATCGATTTCGGCCGCTTCGTAGCCCGCGCGGGGCGGCGGGGGCGGCGCGGAGGTCATGTCGTAGCCCAGGAGCGTCAGCATTTGGTGTGCAGTCTGCTCTTCGGAGAAGACCTCGTAGGTCAAGGCGTCTTCGGCATCGCGGTCGATGAGGACGTGCTTCAACCCGGGGATGAGGCAGTGGTGCACCCCGCCGTGGCCGCCGATGTTGTCTTGGTAGGCGCCCGTATTGAAGAAGCCGATGTAGAGCTCGTCGTTCGTTTTGAACTTCGGCAAGTAGATGGCGTTCAGGTGCTGCTCCGAGTTGTAGTAGTCGTCGCTGTCGCACGTCAAACCTCCGAGGAAGACCCGCTCGTAGTTCGACTCCCAGCGGTTGACCGGCAGCATGAGGAACCTCCGGTTGATGGCCCACGTGTCCGGCAGGGTGGTCATGAACGAGGAGTCGATGATGTTCCAGGCTTCGCGGTCGTTTTGCGCTTTTTGGTACAACACCTTGAAAAGCGTTCCGCCCGCTTCTCCGACGGTAAACGACCCAAACTCCGTGTAAATGTCCGGTTCCGGGACCCCGTTTTCCTCGCACGCCGACTTGACCGCCTCCAGGATGGCCTCCACCATGTAGGCATAGTCGTAGTGGAAGGCGAGCGAATTCTTGATGGGAAGACCCCCGCCGATGTTCAGCGCAGTCAGGTGTGGACACACCTTGCGGAGGTCGCAGTACACCTTGAGCGCCTTGTTCAATTCGTTCCAGTAATACGCCGTGTCGCGGATGCCGGTGTTCACGAAGAAGTGAAGCATCTTGAGCCGCATGAACGGGTGGTGCTCCAGACGTTCGCGGTAGAACGGCATGATCCGCTTGTAGCCGATGCCTAACCGGGAGGTGTAGAACTCGAACTTCGGCTCTTCCTCGGACGCGATGCGCAATCCCACATCGAGCGGTTCGCGGATGGCGGCGTTGAGCTTTGCGAACTCCTGCTCGTTGTCGAGGATCGGCAGGATGCCCGTGAAGCCGTCGGCGTGCATGCGGACGATGCGGTCGATGTAAGCTTCCGTCTTGAACCCGTTGCAAATCACCGTCGATGCGCGCTCGAACTGCCCTTTCCGCTCCAGGGCCATGACGATGTCAAGGTCGAACGGGGCGCTCGTTTCCAGGTGCGCGCCGTGCTTGAGCACTTCTTCCGTGATGTGCCGGAAATGCGAGCTTTTCGTGACGTAGCAGTAGTGGTAGGCGCCCTTGTAATCCAGCTTTTCCATGGCGCTCCGGAACCAGCCGTGGGCCAGCCGGATGTTCTCGCCGATCTTCGGGAGATAGGTAAAGCGCAAGGGGGTGCCAAACTTGTCAATCAGCTCCCGAAGCGGGATGCCGTGGAACGACAATTGCCCTTTTTGGTCGAGTTCGAATTCCGGTTGAGGCCAGTCGAACGTCTGTTCGATGAGGTCGAGGTATTTGAGTTTCATCTGAGCGGGGATGGGGGGTGTGAAAGATGTTTCAGCCGACGCTGAAACATGGGCGGAAGTGAAACCGCCGGCTCAGATGCGGATGGCATACGCCCGGAGTTCCCGCCTCGCAAGCACGCGCAACCGGAACAGGCCGATGGCGTGGTACAACATGGCCGTGGCCATGCGGGAAAGTGGGACGTTCAGGGGCATGCCTAACCTCGGGTGGACTGCGCGGGCGCACTCCCTCGCGGGAGAGCCCTTTTCGCGGTGCAACAATCGGGAACAACACGCAATCCCCGGACGATTTTTGCACAATCCGTGAGGATTTTTTGGCAAAGGCATTTAATCCGCTTATTCACAGCGGATTGCTTAGGTTAAAAATGTTGAAAACTCGCCTGTCAGATGGAGAAAACGACCCCGCAACGCAGCATTCTGGGGGCAATCGGACGCGCTCCATACGGCCGGTACGATGCAATCGCCTGCGCATCGGTGCAATTCGTGGCCTGCAGCCGCACTTCGCAGCCTTCGCGCACCTCCCACCGAACCCCGGCATCGGCCACGGACAGGACCTCGCCGAAGCCCATCGGAGCGGACACGCGGTAGGAGGCGTCCACCGCCCACGACCCGCGCACCAGACCCAGCACCGCAGAAGCCGTATGGGGGGATACGTAGGGCATGCGGTCGCCGGCTTCGACGTTGCCCCACGGCTCAAAGGTGCTCTCGAACGACTCGGTGAAGCGCGCGTCGGTCCACGTGTAGGTCAGCTGCAGCGGCAACGACACCTCCCGGGAGGCGAGGCGCCCGAGCAGATCCACGACGGCTTCCATCTCGACGCCGGCGGCATAGGCCCGACCACCGTTGAACGCATCGCCGGTACCGGAGCCGCCCAAGGCCGTCATGTCCGCGCCCAGCAGGCGGTCGTAGCTGCAGTGGAAGGCGACGATTTGGGCACTGGCGAAGGGACCCACGGTGCGGATGCCGAGTTCGGATTGAACGTTCTGCTCGGGCAGGGCCTCGGCAGAGGTGCCGGGCGGCACGAATCCCCGGTGGACGCCGGCAAAGGCGTCGAAGCCCTCGCGCACGCTGAAATTCACCCCGATGCCGGGAAGCAGGGCCTGCACCCGGCGCTGCGTGCGCACTCCTGACGTGCGTTCGGGATCGGCCGTGTACTCGGTGCGTGTGAATCCGATGGTCTCCGCGCGTACCCCCGGCGTGAAGGTCCACCGGCCGAGGTGCAGCGCAGCGCGGACATAGCCCGCATAAGCCGCCGCGGATTCCACCCGGTTGCCCGCGGAACCCGGGATGCCCCGTGCGACCGGAAGCAAGTCGCCTAGCCCCGGAACATACATGTCGCGGGCGTCGAAGCGGTCAGCGCCGTCGCGGTGGTAGCGCAGGCCGACGGTCAGGCGTTGGTCGGCAGAACCGAATGCCGAGAAGGTCACAACCGTCCGATGCTGGACGCCGGCCGCGTGGTAGCCCCGGTCGTTCATGCGCAGGTCGAGTCCAGCGTTTCCTATCGCTGCAGCAGAATCTCCCGTGAGCAGGGCATAGGCCAGGGCATGTCCCTCCGGGTCTTCGACCACGTCGACCAAATCGACCACGGCCCCCGCCTCGTCCCGAACCCGATCGAGTTTGTACCACTGCCGGTCGAAGCGGGTGCGGTAGACGTCCGTCGTGGACTCGATTCCTCCGGGAAGCTGCAGCCGGTGGGTCAAGACGGCTTGGGTGGCCCGCGCATCCATTGCGTCCAGCCGGGTGGCGAAATACCGCCGCAGTGGATTGGCCGCAAAATCCGCTTCGGTCAACCCGAGGTACGTCTCGTGGCTCCGCTCCTCCACATCGCTGAGCTTCAGGGCCACGGATTGCCTGTGCTCCGAAGGGACCGTCCACCGCACTTTGAGCAGGCGGTCGGTCTTGTGGAAGCCGGTGGGCCCGCCGCCGTCGAGGGTTTTGAAGCCGTCTGAGCCGGTGTCGAGGACTTCGGCGAGGAAGGCCAGCGCTCCAGCGCGCGTCGGAAGGACGGTACCGGCGCTGGCGTGCAGAAAGCGGGATCCGTAGCTGCCGCCTTCGGTGTGGATGCGGGCTTCTGTGCCGGATTCGGGAACCGGAGTGGAGATGAGGTTGATGGCTCCCCCGGCGGTGACGGGGCCGAAGGCGATTTGGCTCGACCCCTTCAAAACTTCCACGCGCGACATCCGGGCCACCGACGGAAAGTAGTAGGCCGCGGGGGCTGTGTAGGCCGCTGGGGCCGCTGGAATCCCGTCTTCCAGCAGGGCAATGCGCGAGGAACGGTCGCTGCCGGAACCGCGGATGCCGATGTTCGGGCGGAGACCGAAGCCGTCTTCTTCGACGAGTTGCATGCCGGGAACCGACCGCAGGGTGCGCAGGGGGTCGGTGTAGTTGAACCGCTGCAGTTCAGCGGGAGAGAGCACATGCAGGCATCCGGGGATCTCGTCGGGCGAGGTGGCGCCAGCGGTCACGCCGAGGGCGGCCACTTCGGCTTCCGGAAGGGTATGCCAAAGGGGGTGCACCACCGGATCGAGGGTATCTCCCGGGGCGAATCCTGCAAATCCCGCGAGGGCGAGGGTGAGCAAGGGCCACATGGGACAAAGGTTCAGGCACCACCGCGGGCGGCGCAATTCCCCGTTTGGGGGATTTTTTCTCCGGGCTCATCGGAAGCGCGTGGAGAGACGTACCTTGGCCGGCCATGGAAGTTCCTTTGATGCGCTTTCCCCGGGATACCTCCGAATTTACTCGGACGTTGCGGGCACGGGTCGACGCCTACTTTGCCGAGAGCGGTTTGAAGCCGTCCGGAGATGCGCGCGTGTGGCCGAAGACAGGAGTGATGCTTGCGCTGTATTTCGTTCCGTGGGCGCTGATTGCCTTCGGCGTGACCGGCGCAGGATGGGAGTTTTGGGCGGCGGAGGTGGCCATGGGTCTCGGCCTCGCGGGGGTCGGGCTGAATGTGCTGCACGACGCGAACCACGGGTCGCTCACCGCCTCGAAGAAGTTGAACGATGCGATCAGCATGGTGGTGGACTTCATCGGGGGAAACTCCGTCA
>CAMCYM010000157.1 GCA_945883885.1 Chryseobacterium gleum | reverse complement strand
CGGGGTGCGATGGCCACGACGTGCAGGCCATGCAAGACGGCGCGCAGCAAGAACATGGCGCCGCCGGTGAATTCCGCGGGAAGCGCCAGCAGCACGCGCGATCCCGGGGAGAGGCCGAAGTGGGCGACCGTGCGGGCGGCGCTCGCGCGGATGGCGGCGCGCGGCAGGGCGATGCGCGTGGGCGGCCCGGTAGAGCCGCTGGTCGTCCAGGTGAGGGTTTCAGCGGAGGGGTCGAACCAAACTTCGAGCAACCGCCCCACCGCATGTTGCCAGGCGGGGGCATCGGGGGGGAGCGCGTGCTGGATTTGGGCCGCCCCGGCCGCGTCGAGGACGAAGGTCCGCGGCTGTCCGTCCGCTCCGAGGGGCGCGCCGGGACCGGCGAAGCAGAGGGTGCCGGGCGGAAAGCCCTCGGCCTTCACGGCAGCATCCATGCCCCTGCAGGTTCGGTCCAAAGCGCCCCTTCCCGGACTGTGAGCGGCGCGGTGAAGTTGTTCGTGAACAAACCGCCGGTCCCCAGCCCCTGCGGCAAGCGCGCTGCTTCGGGTACGTCGAGCAACGCATCGGCCGTCCATTGGGCAATGGCATTGAGCCCCACGTTCGATTCGAGGGCCGAGGTCGCCCACCAGCCCGCCCCCACTTCGGCCGCAAGGTCAATCCACTCGTTTGCTTCGCGCAACCCCCCGATGAGGCTCGGCTTCAGCACCACGAACGCCGGGCGCACCGTGTGCAGCATTGCGCGGCGCACGTCCCGCGAAGTCAGCCCGATGAGTTCTTCGTCGAGGGCGATGGGCAAGGGGCTTCGGCGGCACAGCTCGGCCAAATCGGCCCAGTGACCGGGCCGAATGGGTTGTTCGATGCTGTGAAGGCCCAAATCTGCCAAGGCTTCAAGCCGCGCCAGCCGGTCGGCCGGAGCCAAGGCCGTAAACGCCCCGTTCGCGTCCACACGCACCGTCACCGCCGGGTGTTCCGTACGAACGCTGCGCAGAAGGGCCAGCTCGTCATCAAACGGCAGGGCACCTACCTTGAATTTCAGCGTAGTAAATCCCCGTGCCACGAGGTCGTCTGCAGCATTGTGCATCGCCTCGAGGTCGGACATCCAGACCAGTCCGTTGATGCCGATGCCTTCCTCGCCCCGTGCAAACGGCGTGTCCAGCAACCGCATGGCGCCGGGCGTGAGCAGGTCGATGAGGGCCGTTTCGACGGCAAACCGCACGGCGGGCAAATGCTCCGACACCGCATCCACGTCCAACGTGCCCGAGGCCGCCACCGCCGCAAGTGCCCGTGCCGCACGGAGCGGGTGTTCCGGGCTCAGGCCCGGGATGAGCGAGCACTCGCCCACACCGCTGCGTCCGTCCGGATGCCGCGCCCGAAGCAAGAAGGTCGGCTTCGAGGTCAGCGTATCCCGCGATGTCCGCGCCGGCTGCGCGAAGGTGAGCGGATGCTCCAGCAACTCGATGGCAAGTCCTTCCATCATCCTCGGATCACGGAAAACAGCATGGCCAGGGCCACCAGCGCTGTCGAGAGCGCTACCTTCTTCAACTCGTCATCCAGTCCCTCAGGAGGCCCTTTCATGAACACAAAGCGCAGGTGCGCGGCATGTACCAAGGCCATCAACACCATCCAATACCACCCGCGCCACGGCACCGGACTCACCACCAGCAAAAAGAGGACGAGCAAGGCCCACCCGACGACAAACAGCGCTGCATGGTACACCCGTGCTCCGCGCTCGCCCAGGCGCAAGGCCAGCGTCTTTTTTCCCGTGGCCGCATCGCGCGATGCATCGCGCATGTTGTTCAAATTCAATACCGCCATGCCCATTGCGCCGACAAAGGTGGCCGGCATCAGCCACGACCAGGCAAATTGGCCTCCAGAAGTCAGGACGGCCGTTCCCGTCACCCCGATCCACCCGAAGAAGACCAGCACAGCCACGTCACCCCACCCTTTGTACCCGTACGGCGATCGGCCTGCGGTGTAGCGGTACGCCGCCGCGATGCTCACCAGCCCCGCCGCAATCCAACCGAGCGCCATCAACAGAAGCTCCGTGCCCCATGTCGCTGCCCCTACCGTAAATACCCCGAATCCGAACGCCACCAAGGCCGTCACAATCACCGCCCGCCGCATGTCCGCAGCGGAAATCCGTCCCGACGCCACCGCCCGATCCGCCCGCACACCGTGTTCCGCGCCGTCCCCGCGGTCCGCACCGTTCTCGGCGTCGCCGAGGTCGTTTGCGAAGTTTGAGAGGATTTGCAGGGTCCAAACGGTCGCCCACGCCCCCCCGAACGTCCACCAAAACCGCGCATCGAGGTGGCCGGGTCCGCCGAGAGCCTGCGCCCCGAGCGCACCGCCCATGCAGGCCGTTGCACCCGCAAGCGGCAAGGTGCGCAACCGCGCAGCTTGGACATAGGCTCGAATTGAGCCGCGCGGTCCGCTGGATTCCGGCATCAGGGGAATTTCGGAAACTGCTGGAAGTCGGGGTCGCGCTTCTCGAGGAAGGCGCGTTTGCCTTCTTGGGCTTCTTCCATCAGGTAGTACATGAGTGTCGCATCGCCCGCGAACTCCATGAGGCCGCGCTGCCCGTCGAGTTCCGCGTTGAGGCCGCGCTTGATCATCCGGATGGCCAGCGGCGACCGCTTGAGGATGGTCTGGCACCATTCGACCGTCACGTCCTCGAGGTCGGCCAGCGGCACGACTTTGTTGACCATGCCCATGCGTTCGGCCTCGTCGGCGGTGTATTGGTTGCAGAGGAACCAAATTTCGCGCGCTTTCTTTTGGCCCACGTGGCGCGCGAGGTAGCTCGAACCGAATCCTGCATCGAAGCTGCCCACCTTCGGGCCCGTTTGGCCAAACCGTGCATGCTCCGCCGCAATCGTCAAATCGCACACCACGTGCAGGACGTGCCCACCGCCGATGGCGTAGCCGTTCACCATCGCAATCACCGGCTTCGGCAGCGCGCGGATGTCCTTGTGCAGGTCAAGCACGTTCAGCCGGGGCACGCCGTCTTCGCCGACATAGCCGCCGACGCCTTTGACGTTTTGGTCCCCACCGCTGCAGAATGCTTTGTCGCCCGCACCGGTCAGGACGACCACCCCGATGTCCGAGCGCTCGCGGCAAATTGCCATCGCATCGATCATCTCGATGCTCGTTTCTGGCCGGAACGCGTTGTAGACCTGCGGGCGGTTGATGGTGATCTTCGCGATGCCCTCAAACTGCTCGAACAGAATGTCTTCGTACGTTTTGATGGGGGTCCAAATGCGCATCGTTTCTCGGATTTTCGGAGCCACCGGGGCCCTATTTGAACTCATTTGACACAAATTTCAGGCGCCGCCGAGGCGGGCGCAACGTGTGGCATACGCCCGGTACGCCGCTGCACTTTCCGCCCCATCGGTCACCACTTCCAACAGCGCAGGCCGTCCCAGTGTTCGCAGCTGCGCAAGTGCATCGGCGCAGGACCGGTCGTCCGCCGCGCGAAGGTACTCCAGCCCGTGCAAGGCCGCGACCTGCGCGAAGCTGCGCCCCGTCCCCGCCTCGAAGTACGGCTCGAGCAGCCCCACCAGCGCCGGTCCGGGCAGCCAGCGGAAGATGTTTCCCCCGCCATTGTTGACCACCACAATCCGCAGGTTCGAAGGAAACGGACTGACGAGCAATCCGTTCGAATCGTACAGCATGGCGAGGTCCCCGGTGAGCAGCCAAACCAGCCGGTCCGGGTGCATCAGCGCATCCCCCACCGCAGTACTCACACACCCATCTATGCCCGCCACTCCGCGGTTTGCGTGGACGCGCCCGGCGTTCCAATCAAACAGCTGCACATACCGCGCCGACGTGCTGTTCGCAGCATGGACCACCTCCCCTTCCTTCACCTCCTCCGCCAGCCGCGCCACCGCCTGCAGATCGCTCCAAGGCGCCGCCTCCGCCGCCTCCCGGTGCGCAGCCTCCATCCGAACCCGCGCCACTTCCCACTCCCCTGCAAACCGCCCCCCTGGCTCCAGCATCTCTGCAAGCTCTGCCAGCCCCTCCCAAGGATCTACCGCCCAATGGGCTTCGAGCGATCCGAATACATCCCACGCAGGCCCATCGTTCCCGATGTGCACATGCGGCACCCCCCACCCCGTCACAGCCTCCCGCAGCACCCGACTCATCGGCGGTCCGCCCGCCGTAACCACAACATCCGGCACCCCGCCGCATCCGTTGAACTCCCGCCCCCACGCCGCCACCCACCGGTCCGCCGACGCCTCTAATGCTTCCCCACACACCCCGCTCCACCGCTCCGCCAGCACCCCGGCCCCCTGCGACAACCGCTCCCCCAAATTCTCCCACGCCCCATCCGTACGCGGCGGAAGCGCCCCCACAATCACGCACACGGCCATGCCGGGGGATTCGCACAGGAGGTCGGGGAAGGGGGAATGAGATTGAGGTTGAGGGACGAGGTTGGGATTGGGGTTGAGGGTAGGGGCGGTTTGAGCAACGACAGGGCCGGCTGGGGAGCCGGGGGCAGTGCAGGCATCGGCGAAGGGTGCGGTGCGGGCATCGGCGAGAGGTCC
>CAMCYM010000156.1 GCA_945883885.1 Chryseobacterium gleum | reverse complement strand
GTCGCCTGGAGCCTCGACTACTACCGCGACGCCGCCCTCCCCGCCGGCACCCCGCTCCCCATCGACGCCCTGACCGACGCGGCGGCCGCAGGCCTCGCCCTCGATCAGTGGTCCGGCACCGACGTCGGCCCGGAGCGCCTCCTGCCGCTTACGGCCGCCGACGGCACCACGACCTACCGCCTCATCCGCGAGCTGACCGTCAACGGCCGTGTTTCCACGTCGCCGCGCCGCTACCTGACCTGGGTGGACGTGCATTCCGGCGAAGTGCACATGCGGGTGAACAGGATCATCCACATCGACGGCAAAGTCGCCGTCCCCGCCGACGCAGAACGCCCGGCGCGCGTCGTCCGCCGCATGGGCCTCGATGCCGCCGTCCTCGCGGTCGACGGGACCCTCCGGGCCGACGTGCACACGCACTATCCGTTTGAAGTACAGGAAACTGCGCCGATGCCGCACCTGGGCTTGGGGTTTGGAGCACCGGAGGTGCACACGGATGCGGACGGCTACTTCAGCAGCCCGGCCAGCCCGGGGACGACGACGGTGACGCTGGAAGGCCGCTGGTCGCGCGTGTTCACAGCAGGCGAGATGCCTTCGACCGTCATTGATTGGCAAGAAGGCACGAACGACTTCATTCTCAACGACCTCGGCAACGTGAAGGAGCGTTCGGCGTTCTACAACGTCAACCGGATGCACGACCACATGAAGACTTGGATGCCGGAATTCATGCAGCTCGATGAGCCGCTGACGACGAACATCGACGTGGACGGAACGTGCAACGCATTCTGGGACGGGTCGAGCGTGAACTTCTACCCGGCCGGCGGCGGCTGCAACCCGACGTCCCTCATCGCGGACGTGGTGTGGCACGAGTACGGCCACGGCATCAACGGCCGTTTTTACGACGCGCAGGGCAGCTTCTTCCTGAACGGCGCCATGAACGAGGGGTATGCCGACTTTTGGGCGATGTCGCTCGGCGACATCAACATCATCGGCCAAGGCTTCTACACGGACAACCAGGACGGCATCCGCCGCTACGACATCGATCCGAAGGTGTATCCGGAAGACCTCGTGGGCGAAGTGCACGCCGACGGCGAGATCATCTGCGGCGCATGGTACGACACGCACCTCCTGATGGGCGGCGACTGGCAAGCGACGATGCCGCTGTTCCTCGACGCGTACGGCGGGCTCCAGGCGACGGCGACAAACGGCGATGAGGGCCAAGCGTTCAGCGACGTCCTGCTCGACGTGCTGCAGGCCGACGACGACGACGCGGACCTCACGAACGGCACCCCGAACGGCCAAGCCATCGTCGAAGGCTTTGCCATCCACGGCATTACGCTCTTCAGCTACGCCGAGCTCGACCACGCGCCCATCGAATTCGCATCGGCCGACGCCGGCCTCGAGATCGAAGGCGACGTGGACATCGTCTTCCCCGCGTCGCTCTACCTCGACGGGGTCTACATGTGGTACCGCACAAGCCACAACGGTCCGTGGACCGAGGTGCCGATGGCCAGCGTCGGCGGCGACACCTACGCGGCAGAGATTCCGGCCCAAGAGCCGGCGACCGTGGTGGCGTACTACCTCGGCATCCGCGACGACTTCGGTTACCTCAGCGCCATCTCGCCAGAATCCGCTCACAACCAGGAGTATCCGAACCTGCCGCACTTCACGCTCGTGGGGGTAGAGCAGGTCGAAGCGCACGACGGGGACGAGTTCTCGGACTTCGGAACGTGGCAGGAGGGGGTATCGGGGGATTTGGCCACCACCGGCCTATGGGAAGAGGCGATTCCCGTCGGTTCCTATGCAGAACCGGGCGATGCTTCGACCATCGTTGCTCCTTCGATGGACCACACGGACGGCATCGCCGGATTCTGCTTCGTCACCGGCCAAAGCCCGGGCGCGGACGCAGGCATCGGCGCGAACGACGTCGACGCCGGCCACACGACCCTGCGCTCGCCCGTCATCGACTTGACTTCCTACGACGACCCGGTGCTCGCTTACTGGCGTTGGTTCGCAAACGCTCCGGCCTCCGGCGCGAACCCGGCCTCGGACTGGTGGCAGGTCCAAATCTCGAACAACGGCGGCGCCACGTGGACCTACCTCGAAAACACACTGCAGCAGGACATCTCCTGGCGCCGGATGGCCTTCCGCGTCGCCGACGTCCTCGAGCCCACGGCCCAGTTCCGCATCCAATTCATCGCCTCCGACTCGACCACGGTCGGCGAATACCTCGACGGCGGCTCCCTCATCGAAGCCGGGGTGGACGACATCATCCTCTACGATTTGGCCTCCGGCAACGGGGTGACCGACGGCGAACCGGCGGCAGTCTCCGCGCCGTCCGGCTTCCCTAACCCGACCCGCGGTGCCGTCCTGCTCAGCGGCTGGCACCCGGTCTCCACCCTCCGCATCCACGCCCTCCACGGCGGGCTCGTCGCAGAGCTGCGGACGGGCGCCGACGGCTCAGTCACCTTCGACACCGCCAGCCTAGCCACAGGCTCGTACACCGTCACCGGACTCGACGCTGCAGCGCGCCGCGCCGCATGGACGCTGGTGGTGGAGTGAAGACGGGACGCGGCTTCGCCGCGTGGGACGAGACGCGGCTTTGCCGCGTGGGACGAGGCGCGGCTTTGCCGCGTGGGACGAGGCTCGGCTTCGCCGCGTGGGTTGAGGGTTGAGGCGCCGCTGCGCGGCGAATCAGGGATGAGACGCCGCTGCGCGGCGAGAGGTCGCGGCTGCGCCGCTCTACAGTGTGAGGGATGAGGCGCCGCTGCGCGGCGAGGGGCCGTGGCTGCGCCGCTGTTTCGTGAATGACCCGGTGCTGTTTTGACGGCCTCGTATTCGCCTCAACCCTCAACCCTCAACCCTCAACCTCAATCTCAATCTCAACCTGTTCCCTCATCCCTGTTTCTTCATTCGGCAACGCCGAATCAATTGCAGGTCAGATTTCTTCGCAGTCGCCGGCAGGGATCCAGCCGACGTTGCCGTTTGCGAGGGCGACCTCGGCCCAGCCTTCGCGGCGTTGAAGGACGGTGACGCGGGTGCCTTCGTGCAGGAGGAAGAGGGCGGTGCTGCCTTGGGTTTGGGGCGCGTTGCGGACTTCGGCGGAGGGGACGATGAGGATGGCTTCTCGGCTGGTTTCCAGGCGGATGGATGATGAACGGGCCAGCAGCGCCACGCACAAAGAAACGCCGAGCAAGATGCCTCCGACGGTGCCGAGCGCCCGCCGGATGGGGACGTCGGCCACGAAGAGGCGCGCGGCAAATGCGGCGCATGCGGCGGTCCAAACGGCGAGCAACAGCCACGACCACGTCCGAAACAGGCCGCCCGCGGTCAGTCGGGTCCAGAGATCGGTCAGGCCCAGCGAGGGGAGTTTCTCGATGCGATCGACTTTGCGCGACTCCGCCAGCGCGAGGTTTGCGACGCAGTCGGGATCGCCGGGCCGCAGGTCGAGCGCACGTTCCCAATGCAAGATCGCCAGGCCCAGTTCGCCCTGCCGGAAGTGCGCATTGCCGAGGTTGTACTCGCTCTCAAAATGCAGATATTCAGCGGTTATGCTGTCGTAACGTGCGATGGCTTCGGCGTAATCTCCGGCGGCATAGGCGGCATTTGCGGCGGCAAAGGCTTCGGCCAAACCCCGCTGCGCCCGCCCCTTCGGCGCCTCTGTCGCCGCGGGCGCCTCCGTCGCCGCGGGCGCTGCGAGGGCGGTGGAGTCTTGGGGATGTGCGGCCGCTCCTGCAAACACGCATCCGAAGAAGATGCAGCCGGAGAGCAGGAGGGAAGCGGTCGTTATGCGTTCCATGTCCGTTCGGTTTCGTCGATGAGGTCGGAGGCGCGTTCGAGGATCACCTCCGGGGCATCCACGGTGCCTGGGGCAAACCGCGCCCGGTCGGCCTCCTCGAGGGCTGCGGCCCAACGCGTCGCCAACGACGTGGACCGGGCCGCGAGCGCGGCGGTGACGTCCGCCCGCGTGAAGCGGCTGGGGGGAATGCTGAGCTTCGCGCCGAGGTAGAGCTCGAGGCAGGGACCGAGGGCGGCGTGGAAGGCCGCGGGGTCGCCGAGTTTTGAGCGGGCGTCCTTGAGGGCATGGGCGGCGGTGCGGCCCGCGCGCCGGCTGCGGTACGCCGCGGCGTCGGATAGGGCTTCCTGCCGTCGGCGGCGGGCCGCCCACGCCGCCGCGAAGCCGGCTGGCCCCAGCAGCAACGCCGATCCCAGCAGCACATTGCGGTAGGCCAGCCGGCTGCGCGGCACCCCGCGCGACGGCTCCTCCTTGATGTACCGCACGTCGTGGTTCAACCGCTGCACGTCCGTCTTCGCGTTGTACGTCATCGTCGCCGCGGGGTCGCCCGTGGCCCGGGCCACCTCGATTGTCGGCGCCTCGGGCGCAACAGGCACGAAAGCCGCCGTCGCGGGGTTGAACCAGGCCGAGGACAGCGTGGGAAGGGTGTAGGTGCCGGATACCCGAGGGATGACCACGTAGCGGAAGGTCCGCCGCCCAGATTCGCCTTCCCCGGTGATGGAAATGGCGTCGAGGACCTCGGGATCGAAGACTA
>CAMCYM010000155.1 GCA_945883885.1 Chryseobacterium gleum | reverse complement strand
CGCGAGGCACCCCCCCACATTCACCGCGACGTTCGCCGCCGCCCACCCCCAGCCGTGCTCGCCCGCCAGCCGCATCGTGTCCGCTGCGAACGTCGAAAACGTGGAAAATCCGCCGCAAAACCCCGCCGTCACCAGCAGCATCGCCCCGCGCGGCACCCGCACCTCGCCCGCGGCCCATGCCCCCACCCCGCACAGCACCGCCGTAGCGACGACGTTGACGGCGAGCGTCCCTGCCGGCACCGTCGGCCACCACCGCGCGCACATCTCCCCCACCCCCCAACGCGCCACGCTGCCCAGCCCGCCGCCGAAAAACACCGCCGCCGCATGTACCGCCGTCATCGCGGCTCCGTTTGAAGCGCGCGCAACAACCCCCACCGCACCGCAGCCCCCACCGCCACCCCGAGCCCCATCCCGCATGCCACATCGAGCGGGAAATGCACCCCGAGGTAGATCCTGCTGTAGCCGATGAGCAGCGAAACGGCCAGCAGCGGCCACATCCACGCGGCGCCGAGCAAGCCGCCCACCAGCACCGCCACCCCGGCTGTATTCGCGGCGTGGGACGAAACGAATCCGTACTGCCCGCCTGTGTACGGTGAAGCGTCTCCGGGGGGCGTAACGAGGTGCACGGAGGCCGCCAGCGCCGGATCGTGCGACGGCCGCAGCCGCGCGACGCCCGGCTTCAACACCCGCGAGGACAGCGCATCCGTCGTGCCGATGCACACCGCCACGGCGAACAGCGCCGCCGCAAATCGCCGCCCGCTCCGGCCCGACCACCGCCAAATCTGCCACACCAGCACCGCCTGCAGTGGAATCCACGTCCGCGTCCGACTCACCCACCACATCACCGCATCCCCCCCCGGCCACGGCCGGTTGAGCACCTGAAACACCGCGACATCGGCCGCTACCAGCGCATCGAGCACGCCTCCGCCTGCACTCATTCGGCGTACATCGCCTTGATCTCTGCCGCGTACCGCTCCGTAATGGGCTTGCGCTTGAGCTTGAGCGTCGGCGTCAATTCGCCCGCGTCGATGGTGAATTGTGCGCGCAGCACCCGGATGATCTTCACGCGCTCCCACGGGGCAAAGGGCTCCATGAGGTCTGCGACGTCTTTTTCGATGCGGGCGACCAGCACGGGGTCGTCTGCGATGCCGTGCAGTCCCGGGAACGGATGCCCGTGCCGCCCGCACCAAACTTCCACGCCGGCCGCATCCGGCACCACCAGCGCCCCCGGCGTCTTCCGTCCGTCGCCCACGACCATGACCTGCTCGATGAACCGCGAAGCCTTGATGGCGTTTTCGAGCAGCTGTGGAGCCACGTACTTGCCCCCGGACGTTTTGAACATCTCCTTCTTGCGGTCGGTGATTTTCAAGAAGCCGTCATCCATCACCCCGATGTCGCCGGTGTGGAACCAACCGTCCTTCAGCACCTCCGCCGTCATCTCCGGTTCCTTGTAGTACCCCTGCATGATGTTGTGGCCGCGTACGAGGATTTCGCCGTCGGCCGCGAACTTCACCTCCACCCCCTCGACGAGTTTGCCGACGTAGCCCACGCGCAGCATGTCCGGCCGGTTGAGCGTATTGACCGACACGACGGGCGACGTTTCCGTGAGGCCATAGCCCTCGTAGACAGGGATGCCAGCGGCATTGAAGAACCGGGCAAGCCGCGGAGCAAGGGCGGCGGAGCCGGAGGCCACCGCTTGGATCTCCTCCAGTCCCAGGGCCAGTTTCACCTTGTCGAAGACGAGCTTGCGGGCGATTTTGAGTTGGAACTCGTAGAGCGCACCGTTTTGTCCGTCCGGCTCCCAGCGCAGGGCGAGGCCCACGGCCCACGCAAAAATCTTCGCCTTCACGCCGCCCGCAGCTGCGCCCTTCGCCGTGATGCCGTCGTAGAACTTCTCAAGGAGCCGCGGCACCGCGGTGAACATGTGTGGACGGGTGGCCGCGAGGTCATCCTTCACCGTTTCGAGGCTTTCCGCGAAGTGGATTTGGGCCCCCACATACATATACAGGTAGTGGAGCATCCGCTCGAAAATGTGGCAGGCCGGCAGGAAACTCAGCACGCGGTACGCCTTCGAGTAGTCCACGGCAGGCAGCCGCTCGATGCTAACTGACACATTCTTAGCGATGTTCCGATGCGTCAGCATGACGCCCTTCGGCCGGCCGGTCGTCCCCGACGTGTAGATGATGGTGGCCAAATCCTCCTCGCCCACCCCCTCGGCCCGCCGCCGAACCTCCTCGTGCTCCGCCGCCCCACCCCGCACCAGCACCTCCCGCCAACTCGGCGCCCCCTCCACCATCTCGAACGTATACACCCCCTCGAGCCCCGGCACCCGGTCCCGGATCCCGTCCAGCTTGTCCCAAATCTCCTTGTTCGACACAAAGCACCACCGCGCCTCGCTGTGGTTCAGGATGTACACATAGTCCTCCGCCGTCATCGTCGGATAGATGGGCACATCGATGCCGCCCGCCTGCACGATTCCGCAGTCCATCACATTCCATTCGCACCGGTTGTTGTGCGAAATCAGCGCCACCCGATCTCCCGGCTGCATCCCCAGTGCCACCAGCCCCGCCGACGCCCGGTCCATCTCGGCCACAAACTCTGCCGTGCTGTACGTCAGCCGGTTGCCATTGTTTGGCGAGGTCATCATCACCGTCTGCGGCCGGCTTTCCAGCTGATACCGCGGGAAATCGAACAATCGGGTAGGCATCTTGCTCATGGGAGGAGGGTGTTGTTCGGCCAAAATAAGCACAACACCCGTTAACGCGGCTTCGCCGCGGGAGTGAGGGAACAGGGATGAGGGTTGAGGGTTGAGGGTTGAGGTTGAGGGGGACATCAGTTGCCTCTTCGGTTCTCAACCCTCAAGCCGGCGCAGCCGGCGTCCTGTTCCCTCGAGCCGGCAACACCGACGACTCATCCCTCACACGGTTCCCGGGCGCGCAGCGGCACCTCATCCCTCACGCTGACTTGCCGCGCAGCGGCATCTCATCCCTCACACTGTTACCGGACCCGAAGCGGCGGTCAGTCTTGCACGCAACGAATGGAATTACCGTACGTCCAAGCGCTCGCGACATAGGACCCAGGCGAGACCATTGTAGAGGCTGACCAGAAGCTATAAGCATTTGGGTTGCCAGAGGTCGGGGCATCCCAATATGTCCCTCCCATTCCTACGCTGGCAAAGCTGCCATCGAAGGCATGACGTGTACCCCCTGGCAACGCAGAGAATCCGCTCGTATTCGTGCCATTCCACGCCGGGCTATCGCTCGAGTTGGATTTCAAACCATCTGCAGCAGCGCCCGGATAAGCAGCCTGCACCGCGTTCCAGTCTGCGCGGGAGGAGACGTGCCAACCGGACGGACACAGTTTGCCCGTCAGGACCGCGTAGTAGTTGTACAACCGGCCGTAGGTGGTCAAATTTGTCGGATTGTTGTCGTAAACGCACTGTGCAGGAGTGGTGGTCACCTTCCACGTCGCATCTGTTACCGCTCCAGTTACCCCATCCCCGGAGATGGGGGTGCCGTCGTTCAGCACCGTAGTACGCAGGTTGTCCACGAACCAGCACTCGCCAGCAACGGTCGCCGTCCGGTAGGAGTATCCGTCGAAGGTGACCGTGTTCCCGCAGGCAAACGGAGCTGCCGCGGTAAAGCTCATGGTGTCTCCAGAAGCGGTTCCCGCAGCATTCTTGCCAAAAACCGCCACGTAGTACAGGCTGCCGCCGGTCAAGCCCGAAGCCGCCTCGCTGAAGGGTGACGTGGTTCCTGTGACAGGCAACGAGTCCACCAAGTTGTTCGCGGTCAGGCCGTAGCGGAACCACAGGTGAGTCACCGGAGAACCACCGCCTGAGGTGTATTTGCCGTGGAACGTAGCTCCGGTTGCGGAAATTCCAGAAATGCTGTCGGTGTCCATGGTCGGTGGGTCGAGTCGGGAAAAGGCCACATCCGCTTGCAACGCGGCGATGGAGTCGAGCAGGGCATTGCACCGGAAGATCCAGTAGGTCTTGTCGGCGATGCCCAAATCCGTGACCTCCACGCGGTAATCTTGGCGTACAACCGCGACGGACCGCTCTGCCGCCAACGTGTCCTCGTAGGCGCGCAGTGTGGCGAGGAGGGCAGTGAAGTCGCAGGCGTCGTACTGCTTTTGCGTTTGGGCCTGAACGTCAGTGAGGCCCGAGAAGAGGGCAATCGCCACGAATGCATGACGGAAGATGAACCCCGCGACGGGGCGAAATGATACTTGGGAAAGCATGGAGCCAAAGTATCATCAACGCCTGAGGACGACCAATGAAATGCGTTTCTAAATAGACCAAACTTTTCGACAGGTTATGAACCGCTCCGCCGCGGAGAACCCCTGTACCTTGCGGGCGATGGACACGTGGGACGAGGGAACGGTGTTGCAGGCCGCGATGCTGGCGGGTGCCGGGCTCGTGCTCTTTTTGTTTGGGGTGGGCGAGCTCTCGACGGACCTGCGGCAGGTGGCGGGGAACCGGATCCGCGGGTGGCTCGAGCGGTGGGCACGGGGGCCGTGGCGGAGTTTGGCCATCGGCTGCGCGGCTTCCGTCTTGCTCCACT
>CAMCYM010000154.1 GCA_945883885.1 Chryseobacterium gleum | reverse complement strand
ATTATGCATCCATCCCCAATACAAACGCCTTTCAAAATAGTAACATTCATGCCTATCCAAACATGATTACCAATTACAATTGGCTGGGTCATCGCATGTGTTGAGGAGAGAATAGTGTGGTTGTCTGAGTCACGAATTGTCACGTTGTCCGATATGGCGACGCCGTGCCCGATCTGAATTCGCTCGAAACAAGCAATGTTTGCATTATTGTTTATATAGCCACTTCCCAACTCGAGAACTGCTCCCTCATTTATGTACACCCTGCTCCCTGAAAAAATACTGAAATCCTTTAGAACGATTAAACGCGCCCGCTTTTCAAGAACTAATAAAGATGGAAACGGGTCGAACGATGTCCATTTTCGATTAAATCTGAACACCGTTCCGATTTTTATCTGAGCGCCTTCAGAAACTATAACGTTAGCTTTCCTGTAGACAAGAAGCCTGCAATTCCCCTTAACGAGGAACCAAAGACGAATCTTCATCAACTCAATCAAGACTTTTTTTAGGCGCATGATTTGTTATTATGAAAGCCAGACCTCAATAAGTGTTAATCTTTAACTCGTTGAATGCCCATTGAACCTTACAGTTTTCAACGAAAAAAAAATGAACGCATTGACACCATGGGATACAGGAGCTTGCTGAGAAAAGTTACATTCTCTCGGCGTGGATAAGAAATTTTTTTAGGAGACAAATGATTTGCTTCATTCGAATTTCGACCTACCTCTAGCCATTTAATAATCAACGAACTACACCCAAAAAACATCATCCCAACTGCGCATTAGACAAACTTGATGACCTGCCTCTTCATTGCTTTGATGCGATTATAAATGATAAAACGCGTTTCTGACATACCCATTTACTCCGCATCCCTCACACTCGACCGCGCAGCGGCCCCTCATCCCGCGGCGAAGCCGCACACTCGGCCGCGCAGCGGCCCATCATCCCGCGGCGAAGCCGCACACTCGGCCGCGCAGCGCCGCCTCAACCCTCATCCCTCCGCGGCGCAGCCGCGCCTCACCCTCACCCTGTTCCGCGGCGAAGCCGCACCCTCGGCCGCGCAGCGGCCCCTGATCCCGCGGCGCGAAGCGCCGCCTCACCCCTCCCTCACCCCCAACCTCCGCGCCAGCTCCCCCGTGAACTCGCGCAGTGCACGCGCGTGGCCAGCGTCGCTCGTGGCACGTTCGAAGGTGTCGGCGAGCGTCATCAGGGTTTGGCAAGTAAAATGCTGCATCTCCTCGACGGTCATCTTCTTCGTCCACAGGTCCATGCGCATGGCGATGCCGTCGGTGTCGTCCCACATCGCCAGCAGCATCGCGCGCGCCTCGCGCTCCGCCACGCCCCCGTCCTCGGCGGTCCAAACGATGCGCTGCGGCACCTGGTTTTCGTCGGTCTCGACGTCGATGGTGATGGTGGATTTCACGGGCGGTAGCTCTTGAACACTGGAACGGGATCGGTCAGGGCCAACAACGCAGGCAAGGTCGTTTCCGGATGGGCCGCCATGTAATCTTCGACCGCCCGCCACGCGATGTAGCTGCCGAGCGCGTCTGGACTCTCCTGCGGAACCCGGCCGGCACGTGTGAACGGCCCTTCGTTGAACCACTTGAGGTAGTCCGCGCGTCGGTCGTTGAGCAATTCCTCAGCGTTCGAAAACTCCGACCAAACTTGCTGCTCGTGCTCCTCTGCCCACGCCCACTGCTCCTCGCTCCAGTTGAGCCACAGCCGCGACGCCGCTTCCGGATGGATCCGGTGCAGCATGAAGAGCACCTTGCCACGGTACAGCGCCTCGTCCGCGCAGGTCCGTGGGTTGTACCACGGTTCGGCGAAATGCACCAGCATCCACCCGCGGAGCGCATCCGTGACCAGGTAGTCCGTGGACATGCGGGCCCGCTGGTAGGCCGGGAACACCTCCGGGGCCAGCTTTCCGACGATGGGGTGGTCCGGCCCGAGAAACCAGTCCAGCCCCACGCCGAGGTGGGTGGCGGTGGGATAGACCGCCACATTGAAGCCGGTGTTCATCCAAACCACGGTCGGGAGGGTATCCTTCGGGAAGTGGTGAGCGAACCGGCTGAAGGCCGCGCGCAGCACCGGCTCTGCCGCGCGGGCGGCAGGCGCCGACGTGGTGTCGATGGCGCGGAACGACTCGGCGATGTCGGGGTGCGCGGCGAAGTCCCGCATCGCCATGTACGTGCTGCCGGCGCCGACGGGCCCGAGCCGCACGATGACCTCGACGTATTCGGCCGCAAAGTCACCGGCCAGCCCTGTGAACCACACCGCCGCCGCCGCAGTATCCGCCGGGACCTCCCGCACCGCCTCGTGGAGCGGCACGAAGGCGATGTCGACTTCCTGCGCCACTTCCGCAGGTTCGACCGTCCACGGATCGTCGTTTCCGCAGCCGTCGCAGCCGCTGAGCAGCAACACCCCCGCCACTGCGGCGAGCAAGGGAACCGACCCCCACGGGTTTGGACGCATAAGTTTCCGCACGCTGACGTTAGCTTTGAACCGATTCGCAAAGATGAAACTTCCCTTCCCTTTCTCGACCCTCGCGGCGTGTTGCATCGCCGGAGGGATTTGCCTGACGCCTGCGGCGTCGGCCCAAACTCCGGAACCCGCCCCCGCCCCCGCCCTGGCCCCCGCTTTCGCCCCCCCGTCGTTCCGGATGGGCCTCTCCATCGGCCCGAACCTCGGGCACCTCGCCTCGCGCGACCTCACCCACCGGCCTGCGGGTGTGGGGTTTGGGCTGTCCTACGCGCTGAACCTCGACTTCCTGTTCGACGAAACTTACGCCATCGGCAGCGGCGTGAACATCTTCACGGTGGCCGGTACTGAGGAACATTTGGCCCTCGACACCTCCGGCACCCTCATCCGAGCGGTCGAACGCACGGTCCGCAACCAGTACGTCGAAATCCCTTTCACGCTCAAAATGCGCACCCGCGAGATCGGGTACACCACCCTCTACGGCCGCTTCGGCGCGGGGCTGGGCATCAACCTCCGGAGCACCGCCGACACCCGGACCGCCGACCGTTGGCGCAAAAACCCGGACGTCGCCGACCCGCCCGGCTGGCAGCTCCTCCCCGGCGAATTCACCACCGAGCCGCTCACGTCCGACTTCAGCGCGACCACGCCGCTCTTCCGCCCCTCCTTCATCGTCGGCCTCGGCGCCGAACGCCGCCTCACCGGGCGCACCGCCCTCGTCGCCGGCCTCGAGTACAACGTGGGCTTCACGAGCGCCTACCGCGACGAATCCATCGTCCGCACCGGCTCGGCCGACGTCCCACTCGACGCCAGCGGCTCCTCCCTCTCCGGCTCCACCGCCGACCCCGCCCTGGTCGCCACGAAGGGCCACGCCGGTGCGCTGACCCTCGTGCTGGGGGTGGTGTTTTAATCGGATTGAGGTTGAGATTGAGATTGAGGGCGCCGGCGTTGCCGGCTTGAGGGAACAGAGGCGCTGCGCGCCAAGGTTGAGGGACGAGGGTTGAGATTGAGATTGAGGGCGCCGGCGTTGCCGGCTTACAGATTCGAGGATGAATGCCGCCTCATCCCTCCGACGCGAAGCGGCGCCTCATCCCTCCGACGCGAAGCTTCGAATCAGGGCGAGAAGTGCCGGATGACGTTGAAGACGTACCAACCGTCCATGCCGCTGAAGACTTGGGGGCGGGCCGTGGTGCCGTCTTTGCGGACGCCCACCCCGTCGGAATAGGGATCGAGGCCCACGATGCGGTCGTAGCGTGTGCGGAACGATTTGGACGGGCCATGGAAATAGAAGTGCTTGTCCGTCACGGCAAAGTAGCCCGTGTCGATGTGCTCCATGTTCGTCTCTTGCACGGGGTTGCCGCGGAAGCCGCCGGTTCGGTAGTACACGCCTTTCGCGATGCGGATGCTGACGCCGGAGCTGCGCCCTTCATAGTGGGTCCGCGTGCGCTCCTCGTGGAATTGGACGTTTTTAAACAGGTACAGCAGCTTCTCCGATTTCATCAGGAGGATGGGCAGATGTCCTTCGAAATGAAAGTGTTCGCTCGGATCGCGCCCTTCGAGAAGCATGCGCAGGGACTGGGCGAGAAAGAGTTTTTCCCTGTAGGGCCAAACTTCCGCCGCGTCCGCATCCAGGCCCAACCCCTCTCGCACGGCCTCCATCCGCTCCTGCTCCTCCTCAGACAGGAGGCCATCGTCGAGGGCTTTGTCCAGTGCGGCCCGCAATCCCCCCACCGCGGTGCTCTTCACCCATGCCTCCGGCAGCCGGCCTGCCGCGGCGATGGCCTTGAGCTCCGCACCCGTTTCTGCGGTGTATGCACCGCCCTCGATGACCCGCACGAAGTCCGCTTGGCCCTGCACGAACGCATCTTCACACGCCGTATGCCGGTACCGGAACCATCCGGCCGCTTCGCCGCAGTATTTGCATTTTCCCATGCAGGAAAGTTAAATCAACGCAGGGAGTCCGGCAGGATGCAGACGGGAATCGGCACCATTTTGTGGCGATTTGCAGCGTGAAGTCGCCGGTACAAGGCGCGCACCTCCTCGCCCCGGATTCCCACAGGCCCGCCCTGCCGCGGCCGACCGGCTTCGGATTCCATCGCCCATTCGAGCTCG
>CAMCYM010000153.1 GCA_945883885.1 Chryseobacterium gleum | reverse complement strand
CCGCGTGGATTGCGCTGATTTTCCCCATTGACCGCATCCTCGACATGTGCCGTACCACCGTAAACATCACCGGGGACGCCGTGGTGGCGAGCATCGTGGCTTCCGGCGAAGGCGAATTGAATCCCGTTCAGAGTTAAGGCGCATGCGGTATGTGGTTTTTTGGCTGGGGGTGTGCCTTTGGACATCCGCCGATGTGCAGGCCCAAACCGAACCCTGCCCCGACGCGACCCAACCGAAAGCCCTCAAGACGCTCGAGCGGATCCGGACCGACAAGGGCCTCGAGGTAGACGACCGGCTCGAACTCCTCGCAAAGGCGCTCGAAATGGACCCGGAGTGCGCGGCCTGCCGGCTCGAAGCAGCGCGCCTGTATTTCCGACGTGCAAAGATGAACCGGCCCGGCGGTACCGAAGCTTCTGCCCTCCTCGCTCCTCTCCTGCAAGCGTGCCCAGACTTCCATGCAGAGGCGTGGTTCATGGCCGGCGGACTGGCCTATGGAAACCGGGACTATGAAGCTGCACAGGCACATTTCAACGCCTTCCTCGACTTCCCCTCGGACGATTTGGACCGGCTCGGCAAGCAGTACGACGAGCAGGCCCGAGAAATCCGAGAGGTACTGCCCCGCATCGCCTTTGAACTCGAGTTCGCTGCGTTCGGAGCGGCCTCCCCTCCCGCACCGGTAGCGGTTGTCAACTCGGCGAGCGACGAGTTTCTCCCTGCCTTGTCGCCCGATGCGACCCTGCTTTGGTTCACCCGCAGAGAACAGCACAAACCCAAGGGCGACCTGGTCACCAAGGAGGTGGAAGTGCTCTACGAAGCCCGGCGCCCGCATGCGGCTGTCCCCTTCGGCACGCCGGTGGCCGTGGGGACGCCTTTCGATGCCGGCTTGCGCTTCGGCGGAGCTTCTATCGCTCTGGACCACCGCGAGGTTTACATCGCTGCGCACCGGCCGACCGGCAGCAACCTGGACAACATCGACCTGATGCGCGCAGACTATGAAGTGGAGGGGACGGGCAGCGACGGCCGGCCGATGTACCGCTGGTCGGACCTCGAAGCCTTGCCGGCGCCCATCAACTCGCCCGACGGATGGGAGGCCCAGCCCGCCCTGTCTCCGGATGGGAACGAGTTGTTCTTTGCGGCGGTGGACGCCACGGCCTTGAAGGACCGCGACGGGAACCCGACGATGGATCTGCGGCGGTGTGTGCGGACAGAGGATGGAACCTGGTCGGCCCCTGAATCACTCCCGGAACCCCTGAATTCCCGGTTCCATGAAAAAGCCCCCTTCCTCCACCTGGACGGGAAAACGCTCTACTTCGCCAGCAACCGCACACCCGGCGGAGGGGGATTTGACGTGTGGGTAAGCCGGCGGGATTCGAGCGGGAACTGGGGAGCGCCGAAGAACCTCGGTGCGCCCTTGAACACAACCGGTGATGAACACGGACTGGTGGTGGCAAACGATGGCCGCGAAGGATTCCTGGCAGGGCGTCGCCCCGGCACGAAGGCCCTCGATGTGCTTTCATTCCCCCTGCCTGAAGTCCACCGGGCCGAGGCGGTCGAGATTTTGCGGGGCGAGGTCTTGAATGCATCGGGGCAGCCGGCAGAGGGTGCCCGAGTCGTGCTTGCTCAACCGGATGCTGGAACGGCGCGGGAAATCCAGGTGCGGGAAGACGACGGCACCTTCGCCGTGGTGCTGCGCGCCGAAGAACGCGCAGGTGCGTTGCTGGTGGTCGAGGGGGACGGGATAGCCTTCGACGCGGTGGCATTGCCCCAAACGCCCACTCCTGCCCCAATCGCCTTGGTGGCGGAAGCGCTCAAACCCGAAGAAAGGTTCGAATTGCGGGGCATCACCTATCCGACGAATGGCAGCGCCTTGAACGGAGATTCAGAGTTGCTCCTGCGGGGATTTGCCGGGTGGCTTCAGCGGAACCCCGGGCTGCGCGTCGCCGTGGAGGGGCACACAGACGACGTGGGCGATGCGGTCACCAACGCCTCCCTGTCCGAGCGCCGGGCCGCAACTGTGCGCGCATTTCTTGTAGGCCAAGGGGTTGCAGCAGAGCGCATCACGGCCCGCGGATACGGGGAAAGCAAGCCCCGAGCAGACAACTCCACGGAAGCAGGCAGGGCCTTGAACCGCAGGACGGAATTTGCGGTGAAGGACTGAGCCGCACACGAGGAGGCCACAGCGCGCCGTTGAGAACTTCGAAGACCGACGCCCGGACCGCCCTGTGGTGGCCCGCTACCTTCGCATCCATGCTGAAACTTCGTTTCGTGCTCCCCCTTGCGGCCCTCGGGGCCCTGTGCGCAATCGGCCTTCCGACGTCGGCCCAGCCCACGGGCGACCGATCGGACGCCGATGGTTCGTTCGAAAGCGCCCGTGCAGCGTACGAACGCCGCTCGTATGCCTTGGCCTTGCACCTCCTCGATGACGGCCGGCGAGCGGGCTCCTGGAGCACCGCAGACCGGGCGGCTGCCGATGTGTATGCAGCACTCTGCGCCCTGTACCTCCACCATCCCGATGGGTCCGCGCGGTGCGCTGATGCGGCACAGCAGCACCCGGAAGCGGCCGGACAGCTCAAGTGGGAGACCGGCCGGTGGTACCACCGGGAGAAGCGTTGGAAGGAGGCGGCTGCAGCGCTTTCGCAGGTGGCGCCCCAGGAGGTTCCGGGGGCTGAGCAGCAAGAATACCGGTTCCGGCTCGGACATGCCTTGTTCGAGACCGAGCGCGGCGCGGAGGCCTTGCCCCACCTCGATGCCGCATCGGCCATGCAGGGGGTGTATGCGCAGCCTGCGAAGTACTACGCGGGACATCTCCATTATGCGGCGGGACGCAAAGAGGCTGCGCTCTCGGCCTTCAAGGCGTTGCAGCGCGATCCGGAGTTCAAGTCCATCGTTCCGGTGTACATCGCGCAACTGCTGCACGGAACCGAGCGGTTCGACGAGCTGCTGGAGTACGTACCGGTGCTGCAAGACAGCACCTTGGACATGAAGCCGGCGATGGCCCGGGCGGTCGGAAGACTCGTCGGAGATGCCTACTTCCGGGGCCAGCAGTTTGCAGAGGCTGGTCCGTGGCTCGAAACCGCGTGGAAAGGAAGCAACGGAGACGAGCGGAGCCGGGAACTGGCCTACCAACTCGGGTATGTCCGCTACGTAGGGAAAGACTGGGACGGAGCCGTTTCGGTGTGGGGCAGCGTCGCCCGCGGCGACGATGGTTTGGCCCAAAACACCCATTACCACCTCGCAGATTGCTACCTCCAACTCGGCGAAAAAGACCGGGCACGCACGGCATTCCGCCTGGCTTCCGAGATGAACCACGACCCGGAAGTGCGGGAAGACGCGCTGTTTCAACATGCAAAGCTGGCCTTCGAACTGTCGTACAATCCGTTCGACGACGCCATCACGGCCATCGAGCGCTACCTCAAGGAGTACCCGGAATCGAAGCGGCGTCCCGAAGCCCTCGGTTTCTTGGTGGATGTCTACATGGCCTCGAAGGATTACCGCCGGGCCCTGGAAGCGCTTGAATCGCTCCCGGAGAAGAATGCGAAAGTCCGGAAAGCGTACCAAGAAGTGGCCTTCAACCGCGCCGTGGAGCTGTACCGTGCGGGACGGTTTGCGGAAGCGGACCCGCTTTTCACAGCCGTGCGGACCTATCCGGTGGATCCGCAACTCGCGGCTGAGTCCCATTTTTGGCAAGGCGAATGTGCCTTCTCCACGAAGCGGTACGACGATGCCGGCAAGCAGTACACGCTGTTTCTCAATACGCCCGGCGCCTTCAACAGCGCTTTGTACGATGACGCCGAGTACGCACGGGGCTATGCCCTCTTCAAGCGCAAGTCCTATGCGGAGGCCCTCACGGCCTTCCGTTCGTTCGCAAAAGTGGATGCGGGCGATCAGCCGAAGCGCACGCTCGATGCGGTCCTGCGCACGGCCGACTGCTTCTATGCGACGAAGGATTTTGTGCGCGCAGCCTCCGGCTATGCCAAATTCCTTGAAGCCGGCGGCACCCCTGCCGACTACGCTCGCTACCAATACGCCGGCTCGCTGGGGCTCGGCGGCAACCTTGCTGGCCAAATCGACGCCCTGGAAGAACTCGTGACGGCGCACCCGAAGTCCACGCTCGTACCCGATGCCCGGTGCGAAGCTGCACGGGCACTGATCGAAGTGAACCGGCTCGAAGAAGCTGCAGGTCAGCTCGATGCCGTGTTGAACGGGTACCCGAACAGCCCCCGCACGAAATACGCACTCGTGGACCGCTGCTTGGTGGCGGCAAAGCTGGGCCGCGAAAACGAGGCCCTTGCCGCATGGGACCGCATCCGCACGGAGTTTGGGAATGACCAAGTCGCCGCCGATGCCTTTTATGTGATCGAACCGATCCTCATCGAACGCGGGTTGCTCGACAACTTGCCCGCCGGTGTAGGCATCGGCAAGGACGAAATCGAAGGCCGGCTCTTTGCGTCGGCCTCAAGCCTCGCCGCGGAGGGGAATTGTGAAAAGGGGGCCGCGCGCCTGGGCGAGTACATCCGGCAGTACCCCGAAGGACGGCATGCGGTGGAGGCTCACTTCGTGCTTGCCGAATGCTATGTGGCGCTTTCCCGCCTACAAGAGGCACGGGC
>CAMCYM010000152.1 GCA_945883885.1 Chryseobacterium gleum | reverse complement strand
TGTCGTATGTAAAGACCGTGGCGAGCATCTCGCTGGGCTCCGGGCTCGTGTTCCAACTTCCCGTCGCGGTCTACTTCCTCGCGCGGCTGGGCCTGGTGACCGCCGACTTCTTGCGCACGTACCGCCGGCACGCGTTCGTGGCGAACCTTGTCTTTGCGGCCGTCATCACGCCCCCGGACGTGGTGAGCCAGGTGCTGGTGGCCATTCCGATTGTCATCCTGTACGAGGCGAGTATTTTCATCGCAGCGCGCGCGCGCAGGCCGTAACTTTCGGCCTGACCCGAGCGTCTCTTCCTCCGTGCACCTGCGCCTCCCGTTCCTTCTGCTCCTTCCCCTCCTCGCGGCCTTCGCGGCGGCTGGCCAAACCACGACCGTGACCGGCCGTGTGTTCGACAGCTCCACCGGCGCCCCCATGCCGTATGTCACGGTGCTTCTCTCGGGCGATCCCTCCGTCTCGGGCACGATGACCGCGCTGGACGGGACCTTCCGCACCAGCACCCCAAACCGCCCAGGCATGCTGCAGGTCAGCTTCGTGGGCTACGGTTCCCGGACCCTCGAAGTCCGCCGCGGCATCGCCCAAACCCTCAACGTCGCCCTCGAACCCCAAGCCATCGAACTCGGCGCCGCCGTGGTCCGCCCGGACAAAAACGCCGAAAACCCGGCCCGGCCCCTGATGGACCGGGTCATCGAGGCGAAGGAGCGCAACCGCCCGGAGTCCGCAGGAGCCGTATCCTACCGGACGAGCACGCGCATCGAAGTCGACCTCAACGACCTGAGCCGCAAGCAGGTGGAGCGGTGGTACTGGGGGCCGTTTGCGTGGGTCTTCGACCACATGGACAGCTCGGAAGTCCGGCCCGCACTGCCCTTCATCATGTCCGAGGCCATCGGCACGGTGCGCAAGAGTTTCCGCCCGAACCGGACCCAAGCGACCTACGAAGCCACACGGCTCAGCGGCCTCGACCGCGGCGAGAACATGGCCGAGCTCAACTCGCGGTTCCCGGACGTCAACCTCTACGACAACCGGCTTCTCATCCTCGACCGCGCCTTCACCTCGCCGCTCCACGACCGCTCCGCCGCGCACTACCGCTACTACATCATCGACACCCTGTCCATCGCGGACCGTCCGTGTTTTCATTTGGCCTTCGTGCCGCGCCGCAAAGGCGAACTGACCTTCGAAGGCGAGCTGTGGATCGACACGCTCACGCTCGGCCTTGCCCGCGCCGAAGCGAAGGTGAGCGACGGCGCGAACCTCAACTGGATCCGCGGACTCAGCTGGAACCAGCAGTACGGCCGTTACGGCGATTCGTGGCAGCTCGAACGCGAGTACGCCCTGCTCGACCTCAGCCTGACGCGCAGGAGCATCGGCGCGTACATGCGCCGCACCACGGTCAACACGGAGATTGCGGTGGCCGAGGCGTTGCCGGACTCGGTTTGGACCCCCGGCCGCGACCTCGTCCTCGTCCCGGGCGCCTCGAAACGCACGGAGGAAGACTGGAGCAAGCTGCGTGTCGAGCCCCTGCTTCCGCGCGAGTCGCTGATTTACTGGATGGTGGACAGCGTGCAATCGATGCCCGCCTACCGCATCGCGAAGGGGACTGGCTACTTCCTCGGGACGGGGTTCATCCTGGCCGGCCCGCTCGAACTGGGCGCGTGGTGGTCGGCGTGGTCTTCGAACCCGGTAGAGGGGAACCGCTACCGCATCGACCTTCGCACGAGCAACGAATTCAGCAAGGAGTGGATGCCCGCCCTCTACGCGGCGTACGGCTCGCTCGACGGGCGGTGGAAAGGCGGCGCGTCGGTGCGGCATGTGGTCCGCAAGACGCCGCGGACGGAGTGGACGGCGAACGTGCAGCGCGACCTCGAGCAGTTCGGGATGCTCGGTTTTTTGTCGCAAGGCGACCTGCTCGCTTCGGCGCTGCAGACGAATGCGGCGCGCCGGTTGTCGGAGGTGGGACGCGTAGAGGGGAGTGTGTTGCATGAGTTTGGGGCCGGGTTCATGGGGTTCGTAGAGCTGCGGCACCGCCGCGTGGCAGGACGCGGGGACCTGCAATTCCTCGACCCGTCCACCGGCCTCCCCATCGCCTCGCTCATCACCAGCGAAGCCACGCTGCAACTGCGGTACGCGTTCAAAGAGCGGTTCGTCGGCGGCGAATTCGACCGCGTCAGCCTCGGGACCGAATGGCCGGTGCTGCGCCTGACGTGGACCGGCGCTTTTCCCGGTGTCGGAGGCAGCACGTACGACTACCATCGGTTTACGCTCGACGCCGACGACGACATCCGGCTGGGGATGTTCGGGCGCATCGAATGGAACGCGGAGGCGGGCATCTACGCCGGGACCGCGCCGTTCGCCCTCCTCGAAATCGTGCCCGTGAGCGGGACCTTCTTCTCGAGCATCACGTCGTTTTCGCTGCTCAACTTCTACGAACTCGTGACCGACCGCTGGGTGCGCGGAAACGCCGAATGGCACGCGGAAGGCTTGCTATTCAACCACTTGCCCGTGCTTCGCCGGATGCAGTTGCGGGAGTTCACCGGGATCAAGGCGGTGGTGGGCGGTTGGTCCACGCGGCACGAGGCGCTGCTCGAGCTGCCCGAAGGGACGAGCGGGCTCGCGGCGCCCTACGCCGAATGGTCCATCGGAGTGGAGAACATCTTCCGGTTCTTGAAGGTGGAGGCGGTGCGGTCCGTTGCGGCGCCGGGGCTGTTCGTGCCGGACCGGGAGGGACCGGTGTGGGGGCTGCGGATGGGGTTCGCGGTCGAGCTGTGAGCGCCGTACCTTCGGGGCATGGAAGCCGACGACCGCAGTGTGCTCCGGGCCGTGGGACTGTGCAAGTCCTACGGGCGAAGAGCGGTGGTGCGCGATGCCTCGTTCGAGGTGCGGCGGGGAGAGGTGGTGGGGTTGCTCGGGCCCAACGGCGCAGGTAAGACCACGTCGTTTTACATGGTGGTGGGGCTCGTGCGGCCCGATGCGGGGAGCATCCTACTGGGCGACCACGACCTGACGCGTGAGCCGATGTACCGCCGGAGTCGGCTGGGCATCGGGTATTTGCCGCAAGAGGCCTCGGTATTTCGCGCGCTGTCGGTAGAGGCGAACATCGCTGCCATCCTCGAGCTGCAAGGGCTCCGCAAGTCCGAGCAGCGGGAGCGCCTGGAGCGGTTAATCGAGGAGTTTGGGCTGGAAAAGGTGCGCAAATCCCGCGGCGATGTCCTCAGCGGCGGCGAACGGCGGCGCACAGAGATCGCCCGGGCCCTGGCCGCTGACCCGGCCTTCATCCTCCTCGACGAACCCTTCGCCGGCGTCGACCCCATCGCCGTCGAAGACATCCAGCGCATCGTCGGCCAGCTCCGCGACCGCAACATCGGCGTCCTCATCACAGACCACAACGTGCAAGAAACCCTGCATATCACGAACCGGGCCTACCTACTCTTTGAGGGCAGCATCCTGCGCCACGGCACCGCCGCCGAACTCGCCGCCGACGAGCAAGTCCGCCGCGTCTACCTCGGCCAAAACTTCGTCCTCCGCGCCTAAGCGACGCTCCGCATCGCGGGACGCAGCGCGGCTAAGCCGCGCGGGTTGAGGACGAGGGTTGAGGACGAGGGTTGGGGGACGCGCGTTGGGGACGAAAACAGTCAGTCCTTGATGCAGCGGACGGAGAAGCCGAGCTGGTGGTAGGAATAGTCCCGGGAAATGCCCGATTGTTCTGTCGAAAATCCTCGGCTCCAGGCGCGACCGGAGATACTCGCAGACGAAGTCCAATAGTACCCACGAGTACCAGCGTCAAAGCTGGGGCCACCTCCCATGTAACTTCTGTAGCCCCCGGGAACTGCGCTGAACCCAAATTCGTCGGTACCGTTCCACGGCACCCAATCCGACGGATCGGCCTTGAGTTGGGTGCCTTCATCCTCACCGCGCCAACCGGTCGTGAATACGCCCACGGGATCCATGCCCAGGGCGACTTCGAAGTCCATCCATTCCACGTTCGAAGGGACATGCCAACCGGCCGGACACAATCCACGCGGATCATTCACAGCGAACCAGTTGTACAACCGTCCATAGGTGTCAAACCGTTCTGGATCTGCAGCATACACCGCTTGAGCGCCTGACGTTGCCACGACCCATGCTGCATCCGAAAGCTCGCCCGGAATTGCATCGCCGTTTGCATACTTCCTCGCGCGCAGGTTTGTCGCGAACCAACATGCTCCTCCCGCTGCCACGACAGGATAGTGGTGACCCTGGTAGTTCACGGACTCCAACCCAGCACACGGGTCTCCCGGCAAAGGATCCGGTTCTGGGCACATCGAAGCATACAAACTGAGCAACTCCAGCAGGTCGTTCGTTCCGATGAATCCGTCACCGCTCAAATCACCCGGGCATCCCGAGCTGCCGGGCCCTCCCGGATAAACAGGCACACAGCCCATCAACGCCTCTGCCACCGCCGTTTCGATTGCTCCAGCGATGAAGTCGGGGTCGATGGTGCACGTTTGGGCCGCCACATCCCAAACCATTCCATCGCCGCACAACGCCCCACCCGCCACACAATCCGCCAAGCCCGCCGCAGGATACACGCACGTTCCCGCACACACCGCCGCCGCATTGAAATTGCACGCACCCGGCTCCA
>CAMCYM010000151.1 GCA_945883885.1 Chryseobacterium gleum | reverse complement strand
CGGCTGTGTAGGATGAGCTCGTCGATGCGCGGCCGGACGACGTCGAACGGGGCTTGCGCGTCCTTCATCGCATGGGCGCGGAAGCGCAGCAAGTAGATGCGGCCGTCGGAGGTGAACTCGATGAGGCGCCGGTCTGCGATTTGGTCCTGCGGGCGGTAGACCTGCAGCGGCACTTCGCGCAGCAAATCATCCAGATACCACCACGTGTCCGGGTCGAGCGAATGCACCGCTCCGTGTGCGATGCACCAGGCTTCCAGCTTGCCAAACTCAGCAGGATCGCTGGACTGCAGCAACTTCCGCACTTTCGGCAGCTCGCGCGCCTCCGCCTCAGGGACGTGGAGAAACTGGGCCCGCACCACGTAGTCGTTGAGGCGAAAGAGCTCCGGCTGCGCATCGTAGAGCGCCCGTGCCTCATTGTCCGACACCTCGGTGTCAAGCCTTCGCGCCACATACAAGTCCTCGTACCGATGCAGGATCAACGCGTTGCGGTACCGCTCCACCTCGCGCTCGACGTCCAGCTCCTCGTCCGAAAGGTTTGACAGCGCCTGCTCCAGCAGCACCTGCTCCCGGAACCAGGCATCGAGGATGCGCTCGGCGAGCTCGACGCTGTCCTCCGGGCTGGCATCGTCCGGAATCCGGTCCGCCACCTCCGACATCGGCAGGGTCCGCCCGAACGCCTCGGCCGCCGCCGCAGCCAGGTCGGCCCGCGGCGCCTCCCCGCCACAGGCGGCCAGCACCGTCGCTGCGAAAAACGCGCCGCCCGCCGCCCGCACGTTCATCGGCCCGCCAGCGAGTGCAGCGCCTCGCGGTACACCGTAACCGGGTAGCGCGCGCGCAGCGCGTCGATCCACTCGGCCTCGAGCTGGTCCTGGTAGGCGGCGATGGCTGGCCCGCGCGCTTCCGCGAGGGATTTGGCCTCCGGCCCGCTTACCCCTTTGATTTCCACCAGCATGACCTCCGTGCCGCCCGCGGTGTATTCGCGGAACGTCGGGCCTTTCTTTGCCAGGGAGAGCGTACCTGCGGCCGTTTCTTCGAGCACCCGGTCGGCCCAGGTGTTCACGCCGGCTTCGTAGCGTCCGGCTTCCATGGCCACGGCCAGCGCGTTTTCTGCGGTCAGGCGGGCGATCAACGCTTCGACGTCGCCGCCTTTCTTCAGCGTTTTCCGCACCTGTGCTGCAATGTCCGGAGTGCGGCAGGTGAACACGCGGATGTCCGCGCGCGGCCCCCACATGAACCGGTCGGGATGCGCAGCGTGGAAGGCCGCAAGCCCCGCGCTGTCCTTCACGGCGCGGCTCCAGACGAGTTGGTCGGTGAGCTCGAACAGCAAAATCCCGTCGTGGTACTCTTCCATCAGCAGGCGGAAGTCCGGGTGCTTTTGCTCGAGCCGCGCATCCTCGTGGTCGAGGAGGCGCTGCTCGCTCCAAACCTTCAACTGCGCGTCGAGCACCGCACCCACGCCCGCCTCGGGATTGCGCACCCGCGTCGTCGCCAAGTAGTCCGCGAACTCGCCGCACGTGAAGCTCTTTCCTCCCAAGGTCAACAGGACGCGGCCGCGGTCTGCAGCGGATAGCGCCGGCAGCGGGTGCCCCTCGTAGAACGCGCTGTCGGTGGCGAAGGCGAGCTTGCGCAGGGGCTCTGCCGCCACCGCCGTGAGCATGAAGCCGTACTCCTTCTTGAGCTTCGCCACGAACGAATCCCGGGTCATGGCCGCCCGGCTGTCTTTGCTGACCTTCTTCTCCAGGTCCTTCTTGACCGATTCAAAGGTGGGCGGCCCCCGGAATTCGAGGCGCTTCACAATGTGCCAACCGTACGACGTGCGGAACGGTGCAGAGATTTCCCCGTCCACTTGCAGCGCAAAGGCTGCACTTTCGAACTCTTCCACCATGCGCCCGGTTCCGAACCAAGGCAACTCGCCCCCTTTCGATGCGGACGTGCCGTCTTCGCTGTATTTCAGCGCCATTTCGTTCCACGGGGCACCGGCTGAGAGCTCGCGGTGAATTTCGCGGATGCGCTGTTCGGCAGCGATTTGCTTCTGTTTGTCGTCTGCCGCAGAGGACCGCACGAGGATGTGTGCCGCGCGGACCTCTCCTTGCGCATTCCGTCGACCGGTCACCTCTACGACGTGGTAGCCGTAGCGGGTGCGCACCAGCGGCGCGACCTGTCCGACGGGCGTAGTGAACGCGGCGGTTTCGAACGGATAGACCATTTGGAAGGCTGTGAACCAGCCCAAATCCCCTCCGTTGTCTTTCGCTGACGGGTCGTCCGACCCCCCCTTCGACTTCGCCACGGAGGCGAAATCCTCTCCGGTCAGGATGCGTTTCCGGAGCGCATCTGCCCGCTTCCACGCCGCGAGCGTGTCGGCCGGCGAGGCGGTTTCTGCACAGTTCACGAGGATGTGGCGCGCCCGTACTTCCTCCTTCGAACGCTGCCAGGCCTCTTCGACGAGCGCACCGAGCAATTCGCTGTCGATCAGGTAGGGCCGTGCGAGCTGGGACCGGTACCCCGCGAGTTCCTTCTTGAACGTGGCCGCGGTGTCAAGGCCTTGCGATTGCGCTTCTAAGACCTTCAGCTTGAAGTTGATGAACAGCTCCATGTAGGCGTCGAGCGATTCCACCGTCGCCACCCCATCCCGGTTGTTCTTCCGAAAAATGTGGTCGAAGTCGGCGAGCGTCACATACTGCTCGCCCACTTTCAAGACATAAGGGGCTCCTGCCGGTATGGGCGTTTGGCCTGCCGCGTGCGGCATGGCCCCTCCCACACACAATACCGCACACACGGCGGCCACTAACATTCGTAGAGTGCTCATATTCAACATGTTCAACGGATGCTGTAATTCGGTGCTTCCCGTGTAATCATCACATCGTGCGGATGGCTTTCCCGTACGCCTGCGCTCGTAATCTTCACGAATTGAGCTTGTTGAAGCGCAGAGACATCCTTTGCGCCGCAATACCCCATCCCGGCGCGCAGGCCGCCGATGAGTTGGTGCATCACCTCGCGGACGCTGCCCTTGAACGGGACGCGCCCGGAGATGCCTTCGGGGACAAGCTTTTTCAGGTCGTCTTCGGCGTCTTGGAAGTAGCGGTCCTTCGATCCTTTCTGCATGGCTTCGAGCGAGCCCATGCCGCGGTAGCTTTTGAACCGGCGACCCTCGTAGATGATGGTCTCGCCGGGGCTCTCTTCGGTGCCGGCGAACATCGACCCGACCATGACGGTGTGGGCGCCTCCTGCGATGGCTTTTACGACGTCGCCGGTGAACCGGATGCCGCCGTCTGCAATCACGGGCACCCCTGTACCCTGCAGGGCTTCAGCGACTTCCATGACTGCGCTCAGCTGCGGCACGCCCACTCCGGCGATGACGCGGGTGGTGCAAATGGATCCCGGTCCGATGCCCACCTTCACCGCGTCTGCTCCCGCCTCGGCGAGGGCCCGGGCCGCTGCTCCGGTGGCGATGTTCCCGCACACCACATCGATGCCGGGGAAGTTGCGCTTGACACGACGCAGGGTGTCAAGGACGCCCTTGCTGTGGCCATGCGCTGTATCGATGATGACCGCATCCACGCCCGCCGCCACGAGTGCGCCGACCCGTTCGTCCGTATCCGCCGTGACACCCACCGCCGCCGCCACGCGCAGCCGGCCGAAGCCGTCCTTGCATGCGTTCGGGAACTCACTGAGTTTGATGATGTCGCGGTACGTAATCAGCCCGATGAGCTTGCCTTCGCTGTCGATGACCGGGAGCTTTTCGATGCGGTGTTTCCGCAGGATTTGGCCCGCCTCTTCCAAATTTCCCCCATCCCGGGTCACGATCAGGTGCTCGCTGGTCATGACCTCTGGAATCGGCCGCGTGGGGTCCTTCTCAAACCGCAAGTCGCGGTTCGTCACAATGCCTTTGAGGTAGCCGGCCCCATCGACCACCGGAATGCCCCCGATACCGTGTTCCCGCATGATGGCAAGTGCATCGCCGACCACCGCCTCCTGCCGCAACGTCACCGGGTCCTTGATCAGGCCGCTCTCCGAGCGTTTTACACGCCGCACCTCCGCGGCCTGCTCCTCGATGCTCATGTTCTTGTGAATCACCCCGATGCCGCCCTCGCGCGCCATGGCAATCGCCATCTTGCTGTCGGTCACCGTGTCCATCGCGGCGGAAATCACGGGCGTCTTCAGCAGGATATTCCGCGAAAACGGACTTTCTAAACGGGTCTCGCGCGGCAGCACTTCGCTGTACGCCGGGATCAACAACACGTCATCGAAGGTCCAACCTTCTCCGACAATTTTCGCATTCGAGGTCATGGGTGTCGCGCACTTCGTTTGACCCGTGAACCGTGGGGCCGCTTCACGATTCGTGCAAATGTACATCCCAAACCGAACCGCCTCCTTTTGAGTTTGAGTTTGAGATTGAGATTGAGGCGCGGCTTCGCCGCGGAGGGACGAGAGGCGCTGCGCACCAGGGTTGAGGGTTGAGGGTTGAGGGTTGAGGGTTGAGGGATGAGGGATGAGGGATGAGGGTTGAGGGTTGAGGTTGAAATCGGAGCGGTGTGGGGTACTTTAAGTCGCGCCACTGTACGCGGCGCAGCCGCGCCCTCTCGCCGCACAGCGGCGCCTCATCCCTTCACACTGACTCGTGGCGCAGCCGCGCCCTCTCGCCGGCACAGCCGGCGCCT
>CAMCYM010000150.1 GCA_945883885.1 Chryseobacterium gleum | reverse complement strand
CATGGACCGCAAGTGTCGGAGAACCCTATGGCATCGCCGAGCGCTTCATGTCGGAAATCGACACCACCGAAGACCGGCCCCTTTTTCGGCCCACCGGATGGTTGCAGCACCGCAACGGGATCTACACGGTCGGGGATACGGCTTCTTTGGTTCCGGGCGCTACGCTCGCGGTCGAGGGATGCAAGGTCACGAACCGCGGGGAGGTTCGTTTGCCGTTCGAAGCACCGGGCATCGGCGTGCGGATGTATGGAACCGGAGGGGGGGATGGCGCATCGTCGATGCAGCTGACCGGCGTCCTCGCCATCGACATGCCCGTCGATGCGAAGGTGTGGAGCTTCCCGGCACGCGCCCTTCCCATGTTCCAAACCGCCGCCGACCCCGACGCTACGTCCGGGATGTCCGACGCGGTGGCGGCTTGGAGCGATCCGAAAGACCGCGAAGAGGCGGTTGCGGAATGGGATTTGGCCGGTCGGTTCCGCCGCATTCCGAAAGGGCTAGAGGCGACGTGGATGCTGACCGGTGTCCAGTTGGTTTGGGATGCCCGCGAAGATCTTTGGGTGTCGAAAGGGCGCATCGGCGTGGCCTGGCTCGGAGAGGAACAGGTTCACCGCACGGTGCCCGGGAAGCTCGAACTCGCCCGTGGCCGCGCGGGGGATGGCCTGCGGTTTTACCTCCACGGGGACGATTCGAACTGGTACTTCTTTGATTACCGCTTGAACGCGTTGGGCATGTCGGCCAGCGATGCTCCGTTCCTCGAAGCCATCGGCGCCATCAAAGAAGAAAAGCGTTCGACGGAACTTGAAGGGGGGCGCTCCTTCCGCTACTTTCCCATCTTGCAGCGCAAACGCCGCGACGATTTCGTGGACGCCTACCGAGAGTTCGAATGAACGCATACCCCCACCTGTTCACGCCGTTGGCCCTTCGGCACCTGGAGCTCCCGAACCGAGTGGTCATGGGCAGCATGCATATGGGCCTCGAAGAACAGCGGGGTGGATGGAAGCGGCTGGCAGGTTTTTACGCGGAACGTGCAGAAGCGGGGGTAGGCCTGATCGTCACCGGGGGCATTTCGCCGTCCCTCGAAGGGGCCCTTGCTCCGGGGGGCGCTGTGTTGCGCTTTCCTTACCAAACTCGCCGCCACCGCCTCGTTACCTCCGCGGTCCACGAGGCCGGCGGGCGCATCTGCCTGCAACTCCTGCACGGCGGCCGCTACAGCCACCACCCGTTTTCCGTGGCGCCTTCGCGGCTTCGTGCGCCCATTTCCCGCTTTACTCCTCGGGCCCTGTCGGCCCGTGGGGTACAGCGCACGGTCCGGGATTTCATCCGGGCAGCCGTTCTCGCACAGCGGGCGGGGTATGACGGCATAGAAGTCATGGGTTCAGAGGGCTACCTGATCAACGAATTCCTCGCAGCACCCACGAATCGCAGAAACGACGCGTGGGGAGGCGATTTTCAACGGCGGCTTCGGTTTCCAGAAGCCATCGTGCGCGGCATCCGCGCGGCAGTGGGGGCGGAGTTCGTGGTGATTTATAGGGTGAGCGTGCTCGATCTCGTTCCTGGTGGGGCGGATTGGGCAGAGGTCGCGGCCACGGCGCGCGCGATGGAAGCTGCGGGGGCCGATGTGCTGAATACGGGCATCGGGTGGCACGAAGCGCGGGTGCCTACCATCGCGACGGCGGTCCCGCAAGGCGGGTTCGCCTTTTCTACCCGTGCTTTGCGCGCAGAAGTGGGGATTCCCGTCATCGCGACGAATCGATTCACGACACCCGAAGCGTGCGAGCACGCCTTGGTATCGGGCGATGCGGATTTGATTTCCATGGCCCGCCCGTTCCTTGCGGATGCGGAATGGGTGCGCAAAGCGGCCGCAGCGACTCCGGAAAAGATCAACCTCTGCATCGGGTGCAACCAAGCCTGTCTGGACCGGATTTTCACCGGGAAGACCGCGTCGTGCCTGGTGAATCCGCGGGCCGGACGCGAGGAGCTGTGGCCGCTTGCAGCGTGTGCAGTGCAGCCCATGCGCGTCGCCGTCGTCGGCGGGGGCATGGCCGGGTTGAGTTGCGCTGCGGAGGCGGCCCGACTGGGGCACCGGGTGACACTGTTTGAAGCGTCTGATCAGCTCGGCGGCCAATTCAGGCTGGCCATGCAAGTGCCAGGGAAGGCAGATTTCAAGGAGTCACTGGCGTATTTCGTGGGCCGGCTGGACCTCGGGGTCGAGGTGCGTACCGGAGTGCGGGTGACCGAGGAGGATGTGCGCGGGTTCGACGCGGTCGTGGTGGCCACGGGCGTGAAGCCGCGGTCCTGGGATCTCGTTGAGGGGGATGACCCGCGGGTCCTGACCTATCCCGAGGTGCTGGCGGGTCGGGCGGTGCCGGGCCGTGTGGTGGCGGTGATCGGTGCGGGGGGAATCGGGTTCGATGTGGCAGATTTTTTGACCCACGATGGCGACCGGGCGGGATTCCATGCGGCATGGGGCATCGACCGGGCGCTGGGGCATCGGGGAGGACTTTGCCCGCCGGCTGACCGCACTTCGTCACGCGAAGTCCATGTGTTTCAGCGGTCTGCGGAAAAGCCCGGAGGGCGTTTGGGCAAGACGACCGGCTGGATCCACCGGGCGACGCTCAAGGCGCGCGGCGTGCGGATGCATGCGGGGGTCACCTACGAGGCGCTGGGTCCGGACGGCTTGCGCTGGAAGGATGCACATGGCGAAGAACATCTGCTGGCCATCGACCATGCGGTCGTGTGTGCGGGCCAAATTTCCGTCGACCCCCTCTCCGCGGTGCTGCGCGCCGCCGGTCGTCCCGTCCACGTCATCGGCGGTGCTTTGCGCGCCGGCGAGCTCGACGCCGAACGGGCCATCCGCGAAGGCATCGAGGCCGCTTACGGCCTCGCTCCCTGGACCGTAGCGCCCTGAGCCAGGGCCCTCACCGCCGCCTCCGCCGCCCGCCGTGCCGCCTCGATGCCCTCGACCGAATCGTCGGGCACCGGCAAGGCCGCCCCGATCCACACCCGAATCCCCGGCGTGCGGCGAAACGCCAGCGCGCCTTTGGGCAACAGTTCCCGCGTCCCCGCCACATAAAACGGCACCACCGGCAACCCTGCAGCGGCTGCCAAATGAAACGCGCCCTTGCGGAACGTCGACACTTCCCCAGTTCCCGACCGCGTCCCCTCGGGATAGACCACCACCGAAAGGCCGTTGCGCGCATTGACGGCCAGTTGCTTCACGGCCTCTCGCGCCGACTCCGGATTCCCTCGTTCGACGAATACCGTTCCCACCCGGGCGTTGAGGACGCCGAGGAGGGGCACCCGCCGCACGCTCGCCTTGGACAAGAACACGATGGGGCGCGGGAGGGCCGCAAAGGCGGCATTGATGTCGAGGAGGCTCGCGTGGTTTCCGACAAATATGGCCGAAGGAGGCAATTCTCCGTCTTGATGCACGGTGACGCGACCGCCACCGACCATCCGAAGCAAGGGTTTGCTCCACATCCGACTTCCGATGCGGGTCAGCACCCACGGTCCCGCATCTTTTTTCACGACCAGTGCCAGCAGCCCGGCCGTGCAGCATACCGCAGTCCAAACCACGGCCACCCAGATGCGCATCATCGGACCAGCGTGGCGGCGACTTCGTGGGGTTCGAGTTCTCTCCAGCTGCCGGAGGCAAGGCCGAGGTCGGAAAGCCTCAAGTCTCCTAACCCGACACGGACCAGCCGCAAGGTCGGGAATCCCCAGGCGGCGGTCATGCGACGAACTTGGCGGTTTTTGCCTTCCCGCACCACGACCTCGATCCAGGTGGCAGGAATGTGGGCCCGCACGCGAATGGGAGGTTTCCGGTCAGGGATTTCTGGGGCCGGTTCGAGGACCCGCACGTCCGCTGGTGCGGCGCTGAAATCCCCCAAGGGAGTGCGGCCTTGCGCCGGCGCCAGCGAAGTTGCAGTCGGGCTGCCCTCTACTTGTGCCCAGTACACCCGCAGGTGCCCATTGAGCGGGTCGAGCAGCCTGTGCTTGAAGGCATTGTCGTTCGTCAAAAGCAACAAACCTTCGCTGTCCCGATCCAGCCTTCCCACGGGATACACGTCCCGGGGCAAGCCCATGCGCAAGTCTGCAAGTCCAGGATGTCCTCCTTCCGAAGTGAATTGGCTGAGGACGCCCCACGGTTTGTGCAGGGCTACGTAGCGAAATGCCATCGGTCAGTTGATCCAATCCGCTACGAACAAGTTCGTGGCCCGGGTCCGGCCGTTGTTGCGGTTCGACGCAAACACCAGGCGCTTGCCGTCGGGTGAAAACATCGGAAATGAGTCGAACGCGGAGTCAAATGTCACCTGTTCAAGTCCTTGGCCATTTTTCCCGATGAGGAAGAGGTTGAACGGGAATCCACCGCTGTGGTGGTTCGAAGCGAACAGGATACGCTTCCCGTCGGGCGTGAAAAAGGGGGCCCAATTCGCACCGCCGAGGTCCGTAATCTTGCGTGCTTTCCGTCCGTCTGCGCGTGCGACGAACAATTCCATGTCGGTGGGTTCGACGAGTCCTTGGCCCAGCAAGCGGGTGTATTTCTCGCGCTCGTCGTCCGTGGACGGCCGGCTCGCGCGCCAAACGATCCACTTGCCATCGGGTGAGAAAAATGCGCCGCCGTCGTAGCCCAGCGTATTCGTGATTTGGCGCACATCGGTGCCGTC
>CAMCYM010000149.1 GCA_945883885.1 Chryseobacterium gleum | reverse complement strand
CTCGCGCGTGTGGAGCACATCGATTTGCTGCAATATGCTGTGCGGGTGGGGGATCGGGAATTGCCGGTTTCGCGGACCTACAAGGAGAATTTGATGCGCTACGTGCGGCTGCTGTGACGCCGTAAATTTGGCGCATGTCGCACGAAGCCGCTCCCGACGCCACCCCAGCGTCCAGGTCCTTGAATTTCATTGAGCAAAAGGTCGAAGCAGATCTCGCGGCTGGTAAGCACGGCGGTGCAGTGCGCACGCGCTTCCCCCCAGAACCGAACGGCTACCTTCACATCGGCCATGCGAAGGCCATCTGCGTCAGCTTCGGAATTGCCCAGAAATACGGCGGTACGACGAACCTGCGTTTCGACGATACGAACCCGGAGAAGGAGGACGTGGAATACGTGGAAAGCATCCGGAATGACATTCAATGGCTGGGCTTTGAGTGGAATGGTGGTGAGTACTTTACCAGCGATTACTTCGAGCAGTTGTTCAACATGGCGTTGCAGCTTATTGATGCCGGTCATGCGTATGTGGATGACCAGTCTGCCGACGAAATCGCCGCCCAAAAAGGCAGCCCTGGCGTTCCCGGAACCGCGAGTCCCTTTCGAGGCCGCACCGCGGAGGAGAACCGTGACCTCTTCGTCCGGATGCGGGCCGGAGAGTTCGCCGAGGGAAGTCGCGTGCTGCGCGCGCGCATCGACATGGCCAGCGACAACATGTTGCTGCGCGACCCGATCATCTACCGCATCAAGTTCGCGCATCACCACCGAACCGGGGACGCGTGGTGCCTGTACCCGATGTACGATTTCGCACACGGTCAGTCCGATGCGCTTGAACGGATTACGCATTCGTTGTGCTCGCTCGAGTTCGAAAACCACCGCCCGCTCTACGACTGGTTCATCCTCACCCTCGGGCTCTATCCCAGTGAGCAGACGGAGTTTGCGCGGTTGAATCTCAACTACACCCTGATGTCGAAGCGCAAGTTGCTGCGTCTGGTGGAGGAGGGGGTGGTGGACGGATGGGACGACCCCCGCATGCCCACCATCAGCGGGTTGCGCCGCAGAGGCTACACGCCTGCAGCCATCCGGGAGTTCGCCGACCGCGTGGGGGTTGCGAAACGCAACAACGTCATCGATGTGGCGCTGCTGGAATGGGCGCTCCGCGACGACCTCAACCGCACGGCTCCGCGCGCCATGGCCGTGTTGCGACCGGTCCGACTCGTCTTGGAGAACTACCCAGTGGATGCCGTGGAGTGGTTGCCCTCTGAAGTGAATCCGGAAGACCCGGAAGCGGGACACCGTGACATTCCATTTTCCCGCGAGCTATGGGTGGAAGAGGACGATTTCCGGCTCGAGCCGGACAAGAAGTGGTTCCGCCTCGCGCCGGGGGCCACGGTCCGATTGAAATCCGCCTACATCGTCACCTGTACGGGCTATGACCTCGGTCCAGATGGCCGCGTCACGGAGATTCGAGCCACCTACCTGCCGGAGTCGAAAAGCGGATCGGATACCTCCGGCTTGAAGGTCAAAGGCACATTGCACTGGGTCAGTGCTTCCCATGCCTTCGATGCTGAGGTGCGCCTCTATGACCGCCTGTTTGCCGACCCGGAGCCGGATGGCCACGAAGGCCGCGATTTTCTGGAGTTTATCAATCCCGAGAGCTTGACCGTGTTGTCAGGCTGCAAGCTTGAGCCGGCCTTGGCGGAGGCGTTGCCGGGCCAGGGTTACCAGTTCACACGTCTCGGTTACTTCACCCCCGATGCCCGCCATTCGCGTCCGCATGCCCCGGTCTTCAACCGCGCAGTGACGCTCAAGGACGGCTGGAAGGGCTGACCGGCTGCAAATTCAAGTCCTTCCCGAGGCGTAGCATCAAGGCAAAAGCGGCAGCGTGTTCGTTCGGGATGTCTCCGTCGAGGATGGCCTCCTTGATGGCGTTTTTGATTTCGCCCACGGGCCGGCTCGGCGGAATGCCGAACGTCGCCATGATTTCCTCGCCGCTGACAGGGGGCTGGAAGTTGCGCAGGTGGTCCTTGCTTTCGACTTCCTTGAGCTTCAACACGACTTGGTCGTAGTTGGCCAAATAGCGCTTCACCTTCGCCTCGTTCTTCGAGGTGATATCGGCGCGGCAGAGCACCATCAAATCGTCGATTTCATCCCCGGCGTCGAAGAGGAGCCGGCGGATGGCGCTGTCCGAGATTTCTTCCTTCGTCAACGCAATCGGACGCAGGTGCAGGGCGACGAGCTTTTGGACGTATTTCATCTTCGCGTCCATCGGCAACTTCAGGCGACCGAAGATTTTCGGAACCATCCGCGCGCCGTGGTCTTCGTGGCCGTGGAACGTCCAGCCGATCCCTTTTTGGAACCGCTTCGTCGGAGGCTTGGCGATGTCGTGCAGGAGTGCGGCCCAGCGAAGCCAAACGTTTTCAGACGTTTCAGCCACCTTGTCGAGGACTTCGAGGCTGTGGTAGAAGTTGTCTTTGTGGCCCACACCGTCCCGCCATTCAACGCCCTTCAAGGCCACCACTTCGGGCAGGATGCGCTGGAGCAGCTCGGTTTTCAGCAGGAGCATGAAGCCGTCCGACGGGCGACGCGCGGACAGAATCTTCTGAAGTTCGACGTGCACCCGCTCCATGGAGACGATGTCGATGCGCTCGGCATTCCGGCGGATGGAGGCCAAATTGTCCGGCACAATCGAAAAGCCCAGCTGCGTCGCAAACCGCACCGCCCGCATCATCCGCAAAGGGTCGTCTGAGTAGGTGATGTCCGGATCCAGCGGCGTCCGCAACCGACCCGCGCGCAAGTCAGCCAATCCGTCGAACGGATCCACGAGGTCGCCATACGTCTCCCGGTTCAGGCTGAGCGCCAGGGCGTTCACCGTAAAATCTCGGCGCCGTTGGTCGTCCTCGATGGTGCCATTCTCCACGACCGGCTTGCGGCTTCCCCGGTCGTACGATTCCTTCCGAGCCCCCACGAATTCGACTTCGAAGTCCTTCCACTTGAACATCGCTGTCCCGAAGTTCCGGAAGACCGAGACCCGCCCGGCGCGCAGCTCCTTCGCCGCGGCTTCTGCGAGTTCGATGCCGCTTCCTTCGGTGACGATGTCGATGTCTTTGCACGGGCGTCGCAGCAGCAGGTCCCGTGTGAAGCCTCCGATGGCGAACGCCTTTTGGCCGCGCGCATCTGCGAGCGCGCCCACGGTGCGGAAGATGGGCGAATGGAGGTCTTGGGCAAAATTCATCCTTCGAGCAGGCTGAACCGCCCCTGGCGGTCAAAACGGACGCGAAGTTCGGGAACTCCCGAGCGTGTTCGTACCACGCAAGAACCGCCGATGCCGCGGATCACGTGCGCCGCGAACGGATCGGTTTCTACGTAGACGGCCCGGCCCGCTTCGTCTTCCACCACCACGGGCCGGTCGCTCACCTCGAGGAGTTCCCAGGCCGCTTCCGGCAATCCGGGAACAAACCGTTCGAGGGTGCCTTCGTCCGCTACGGCGTACCGCACGTTCAACACGCTGTCTGTGGGCCGCTCCACGACACACCGGCCCAAAACCCCCAGCAGTTCCACCGATTCTCCCGCCCGCAAGGCGGCCACCAGCACAGCGGCCTGAGCCGCGGCCTCCGGGGCCAACTTAGCCATGCGCAAGGACCGGATGTGCATCGAGGTACGCCTGCACCGCGTGCTCCACGTGCTTCGCCGAATCGACTTCAGTCCCGGCGAATGGCTGACCTGTAACCTGTTCGTACAGGGCAATGTACCGGCGGCTGATGGTGTCTACGAAGGCGTCGTCCATGGCCGGCATTGCGTCCCCAGCCCGTCCCATGAAGCCGTGTTCCATGAGCCATTCGCGCACGAATTCTTTGCTGAGCTGTTCCTGCGGTTTGCCTGCAGCTTGGCGCTCTTCGTAGCCGTCCGCAATGAAGTAGCGGGAACTGTCCGGCGTGTGGACCTCGTCGATGAGGTAGAGTACCCCGTCGCGCAGCCCGAATTCGTACTTCGTGTCGACGAGCAGGAGCCCGCGTTCCGCAGCAAGCGCGGTGCCGCGGGCAAACAACGCACGGGTCACGCGCTCCAGTTCTGCGTAGAGCGGTTCAGGGACGATGCCACGCGCCAGGATGTCCTCGCGGCTGATGTCCTCGTCGTGTCCGGCCTCCGCCTTCGTCGCCGGGGTGATGATGGGGGATTCGAACCGGTCGTGCTCCCGCATCCCTTCGGGCAAGGCCACGCCGCATAGCGTACGGCCACCGGAAGCATAGGTGCGCCAAGCGTGGCCGGTCAGGTATCCGCGGATGACCATTTCAAGTCGGATGGGGGTGCATTGCACGCCCACCGCGGCGTTTGGGTGGGGCACCGCTTCGAGCCAAACCGGTACGATGTCCCGTACCGCCTCGAGAAAGTAGGTGGCCACTCCGTTGAGCACCTGTCCTTTGAAGGGAATGGCACGGGGCAGGATGACGTCGAAGGCGCTGATGCGGTCGCTCACCACGGCGACTATGCGGCCATCTTCGAGGGTGTACATGTCACGGACCTTGCCGTGGTAGGCAGATGTTTGGCCAGAAAGCTGGAAATCAGAGCGATGCAAAGACATGGGTGCGGAAAATGTTCACGTAAGGGGAGGAGGACCGGAGCGCGCAGTGCGCCGTTCCGCGCGTTGCACTTCTTCTTCTGCGTCCGCCTGTTCGAAG
>CAMCYM010000148.1 GCA_945883885.1 Chryseobacterium gleum | reverse complement strand
CGTCGATGGACTCGATGAGGACATCGCGGTTCCGTATGTCATGCGGTTTTCTCCTACGCGTCCCCACCACTTCTTCCACCGGTTCCAGTGGCTGTATGCGTGGGGCTTCTATGCCATCATGACGCTTTACTGGCTGACCATCAAGGACTTTGTTTCCTTGATGCGGTACAAGAAGTCGGGCCTGCTCGCCCGTTCAGGGTCGACGTTCGGCCGTGTGCTGGGTTGGTTGCTGGTGACGAAGGTGGTACAATTCGGCTACGTCCTCGGGCTGCCATGGGCTTTCAGCGGGTTGTCTTTGGGCCAAATCCTTCTCGGCTGGGTGGTCATGCACGCCGTCAGCGGCTTGTGCCTTGCGGCCATCTTCCAGCCCGCCCACGTGCTGGAGGACCATGCCTTCGCTGAAGCAGAACAAGGTGGGGTGTTGCCCGCCGACGCCTTCACCCACCAGCTCCAGACCACGGCAAACTTCGGAACGCGGTCCCGGTTGCTGACGTGGTTGTGCGGTGGACTGAACCACCAAATCGAGCACCACCTGTTCCCGAACGTCTGCCACGTGCACTTCCGGAAACTTGCCCCGATCGTACGGAAGACCGCGGAGGAGTTTGGGCTCCCTTACCGCTCGAACACCAGCTTCGCGTCGGCATTGTGGCTGCACACCCGGATGCTGTGGCAGCTCGGGCGCGCGGCCTAATCCGCTGATTTCGGTCGGATTCGACGGGCCACCGCGACCAGTCCGATGAGGGCAGGTACTTCGATCAGCGGTCCCACCACCCCGGCGAAGGCCTGCGGGCTTGCGAGCCCGAACACGGCCACCGCCACGGCAATGGCGAGTTCGAAGTTGTTTCCTGCCGCCGTAAACGCAACGGCCTTCGTGGTGGCTTCGGCCGCCCCGAGAAGCCGTCCGGTGGCATACGCTACGGCCCACATGGCGCCGAAGTAGAGCAGCAAGGGCAGCGCGACCCGCAGGACGTCGAGGGGCAGGCTCACCACGTCTCCGCCTTTCATGCTGAACATCGCCACGATGGTCAAGAGCAGAGCGATGGGGGTAACCCACCGCAGCCGCGGCACGACGTTGCGTTCGAATCGCGCTTCGCTGAACCGCCGGATGTAGGCCCACCTGCCGACTCCTCCGACGAGGAAGGGTAATCCGAGGTAGAGGGCCACGGATTCCGCCACAAGCGCGTAGGGAACTGCGATGTCGGTCGTGGCGACTCCGAAGTACGCGGGTAATACGCTGAGGTAGAACCAGGCAAGTCCTGGGAAGGCGGCCACCTGGAACACGGAATTCAAGGCGACGAGGCCGGCGGCAAACGCGCGATCACCGCCTGCAAGGTCATTCCAAACCAGCACCATCGCGATGCACCGCGCAATCCCGATCAGCACCACACCCGCGAAAAGCTCTGGTCGGTCGGGCAGCAGCCAGGCCGCCAGCATGAACATCAGCAGCGGCCCCACAACCCAATTCAGCAAGAGGCTCACCCCCAGCATCCGGGGATTCCGGAACATGCCAGGCAGGGCGGCATAGTCCACACGGGCAAGGGGAGGAACCAGCATTGCGAGCAATCCGATGGCGATCGGGATGTTCACCCCACGGACCGTCGCCGCGCCAAGCGCTTCGCCCACGCCCGGTGCAAAGACGCCGAGCCCGATGCCGACGGCCATCGCGAGAAAAATCCACAGGGTGAGGCCCCGGTCGAAGGCATCGAGTGAGGTGCTCATCGGATCACGGCCTTCCGCGCAGTGCAGCTGCGCGTTGCATGACATAGAGCATCTCCGCAGCGATGGCGCTGGACCGGGCGTCGTACACCGCTGCTTCGTCGGGCGTCCCGTCCGCACGTTTCGGGTCGACAAACGGCAGCGAAATCCGGGCCGCAGCACCGAAAACCACGGGGCAGGCCCCGTCGGCTTCGGTGCAGGTGAGGACCGCGATGAAGTCCTTTTGGGGATTCGCTGCATCGTCGTAGCGCTTGCTCCAACACGCTTGCACAGGCACACCTTCTGCGGAGAGGAACCGGCGCGGATTCTTTGCGTCCGGTTCCGTCGTGGCGACCTGCCACCCCATCCGTTCGAGCGAGGCGATGGCCCTCGGGTTGAAGGCTGTCACTTCGGTCCCACCGGAATAGGTTCGCACTTCGTTCAATCCACAATGAAAAGCTGCCGCTTGCGCCCACAGCTGCGCGAAATGGCTGCGGCGGCTGTTGTGGGTGCAGATAAACACCACCTCGTTGCGTCCTGCTGCGATTTCAGCAGCGAAGGCATCGAGTTCTTCGAGGCGTTCAGCCGGCACGTCGGCCGGCACGCGCCGCGCCGCGGCATCGAACGAGGCAATCGGATTGCCGGACAACAGGAGCATGAGGGCGAGGACCATGGTGGGTCAACAAGAAGTGGTACACGAACACGCGGGGTCCACCCAGCTTCCGAGATGCGCGCGGAATGCGTGCCATCCTTCTGCATCGACGCAATAGGTTACGCGTCCATGCTCGAGCCGCGCCCGCAAGAGCCCCGCTGTCACAAGCACTTCGAGGTGGCGTGATACGGTCGGCTGTGCAAGGCCGGTGGAGGTGACGAACCGGGCATTCACGCAGCCGGGTGCTTCGAGCAATGTGCGCACGATGCTCAAACGAGCAGGGTGGGCGAGCGCTTTCAGTTGGAAAGCCAACCGGTTGTCATCGTTTGAAAAAAGCTCTGTGCGGGTGATGCCCATGGGCGCAAAGGACGCACCCAGGGCATAGCAATATCGCGATGTGGCGATTAAACTTTTGTAAAATCCTCGATGGCCACCGGCGGATCCACCCAGTCACCGTGCTGACGAATGAGGTCAATCAGCGCTTCGACTGCCTCATTTTCAGGAACATTCCGGCGAACGATTTCTTTCTCCTTGTACAACGTGATTTTGCCCGGACCGGTTCCGACATAGCCGTAGTCTGCGTCCGCCATTTCACCTGGACCGTTCACGATGCAGCCCATGATGCCGATTTTCACCCCCTTCAGGTGGTGTGTGACCGCACGGATGCGGGCCGTGGTCTCTTGCAGGTCGAAGAGGGTTCGGCCGCAGCTGGGACAGCTGATGTACTCCGTTTTCGAAATGCGCGTGCGCGTGGCCTGCAGGATGCCGAATGCGGTGGAATTGCGGATGCTCAAGGGGATGTCCTGACCTTCGGGCCAAACGCCATCGCCGAACCCATCCAGCAATGGGCCGCCGCAATCCGTCGCGACGTGCAGCGTAAACGTCTCGGGGTCGTGGGTTTCGATGCAGCGCCGCAACACCACCGGGGCTGTCACGCCGGCCCCGTCGAGGACCATGCAGGCGGCCCGCAGATCGGCCATCGCATGGGGATTCGAGGTTTCCACGACGAGTACCACGTCCCGCCGTTCGCGCAGAGTGCCGAGACAGTTTGGGGTGAGGTCGGCACGTTCCGTGCGGATCCAGTGTGCCTGCGCACCGGCGACCGGGCCGACTGCCTCCCACTCCGCCCACGTGTACAGCGGCACGTGGCGCTCGGCACCGCGAAACGCCGCCACATCCTGCAACACCGTCAGCGTGCCGGGCAAGGGAAAGTCCACCGCGCCTGTGCCGACATAGACCGCGTCGCAGGCGAAATCGTCGAGGTTCCACTTGTCCAGTGGCACGCTGTAGCGGTATCCGCAGCCGAACAGCCGCGCCGGCGTAATCGGGCCGTCGTCTAGGAGGGAGTGGACCACAATCGGCACGTGACGTTCGCCCACGTTCCCCACGGCATGGGTTCGGCGGCGGGTGTACGAGAACGGGTCGAAGGTCAGCGGTACCGCAGGGATCGACGGGTGGCCAGAACGGTCCGCATACCGGTCGACAAGGATTCGGGCGACAGGAATCTCCGCCTCGGGCGGCTCCGTCAGCGAAACACGCACGGTATCGCCGAGGCCGTCTTCGAGCAGTGTGCCGATGCCCACCGCGCTTTTGATGCGGCCGTCTTCGCCGTCGCCGGCTTCCGTAACGCCGAGGTGCAGGGGGTAGTCCATGCCTTCGGCCTCCATCGCGTGCACGAGGAGGCGGTAGGCCTGGACCATCACTTGGGGGTTCGAGGCTTTCATCGAGAGGACCACGTCGTGGTAGTCCACTTCGCGGCAGATGCGCAGGAATTCCAGGGCACTTTCGACCATGCCCTGCGGCGTGTCGCCGTACCGGCTGAGGATGCGGTCGCTGAGGGAGCCGTGGTTCGTTCCGATGCGCATGGCACGACCGAGTTCCTTGCACTTGAGCACGAGCGGAAGGAAGCGCTCGCGGATGCGGGCGAGTTCAGCGGCGTAGGTGGCGTCCGTGTATTCGAGGTCTTCGAAGCGCTTCTTGTCCGCGTAGTTGCCCGGATTGACACGGATTTTTTCGACGAAGTCTGCGGCGAGTTCTGCGGCGTTCGGCGTGAAGTGGATGTCGGCGACGAGCGGCACCTCTCCGTGGCCTGCAGCGCGCAACGCCTCTTTGATGGGGCCGAGGGCGGCCGCTTCTTTCATCGACGGCGCCGTGATCCGCACGAGTTCACACCCTACCTCGATCATCCGAAGGCTCTCAGCCACCGTGGCTTCGATGTCAAGGGTGTCGGCGGTGGTCATGGATTGGAGCCGGATGGGGGCATCGCCTCCGAGGGTGAGCGCTCCGATGCGCACCGGACGTGTGCGCCGGCGGCGGTAAGAAAACGGATCGGTACAGTACGCCATGCTACGAAGGTAACCGCCGCTTGCCCC
>CAMCYM010000147.1 GCA_945883885.1 Chryseobacterium gleum | reverse complement strand
CACGGCGCCTCGCGCGACGTGCTGGACCATGCGCTCGCGGTCATCGGCCGCGAGCTCCGCGGCGTGACGGACAATCCGCTGGTGGTGCCGGAAACTGGCGAGATTCTGAGCGGCGGAAATTTCCATGGCCAGCCCTTGGCGCTGACACTGGAGGCGATGGCGCTCGCTGCGCACGAGTGGGGCAGCATTTCCGAGCGGAGGACCTTCAAGCTGCTCGCCGGTCGACAGGGCCTGCCTCCGTTCCTTGCGCCGCAACCGGGGTTGAACAGCGGATTGATGATCCCGCAGTACACCGCGGCGAGTTTGGTCAGCCAAAACAAACAACTCTGCACCCCCGCAGCAGCCGACACCATCGACAGTTCAAACGGCCAAGAGGACCACGTCAGCATGGGCGCGAACAGTGCCCTGAAGCTCTGGCGCATCCTCGACAAGGTGGAGCAAGTACTTGCCATTGAGTGCCTTACCGCATCCCAAGCGATGGAATTGCGCGGCCTTGATGGGATGGCCCCAGCGCTCCGAGCTTTGCATGCGAGCTTCCGTTCGCGCGTGCCCTTTTTCGAAGAAGATGTCCTGCTTGCGCCGCATCTCGCTGCAGCAGCGGAGTGGCTTCGCAGGGAGGCCGATTTCAGAATCGCTTAAGTGACCGCGGCCTTGCAGATCATGCGGCGCAACATACCGGGAAAAAACCGGTGCAGGTAGGCCCCGAGGATTTCGTACCGGCCGATGAGGACCACGGCCCGATTGCGCTCTACCGCACGCACCATCTGCGCCGCACACGCTTCCGGGGACAAGCCTTGGCCGGTTTTCTCATCCATCGTGCCCTGCCGGGTGCCGTCTCCTACCACCGCGTTCAGGCTGATGTCTGTACGAATGAAGCCGGGACATACGAGGGTCACCCGGACCCCGTCCGCGTGGTGTTCCGCACGCAGGGCTTCAAAAAACCCGTGCAGCGCATGTTTCGCCCCGCAATACCCGGAGCGCAGGGGCGAAGAAAAAAGTCCCATCAGGCTGGTAACCACCACGAACCGTCCCGATTTCCGAGCGACAAAGTGGGGGAGGAGGGCTTTTGTCAACGCCACGGTACCGAAGTAATCCACTTCCATCACGCGGCGATCGACTTCCAGGGTCGTGTCGATGGCACGAGAGCGCTGGGAAATCCCACCACAGTGCACCAGCACATCCACCGCGCCCACCGCTTCGAGTACGCGATCCACCGCCGCGGGCAGCGATGCGCTCTCGGCCAAATCCAGCACCTCGATGTGCGCACGGTCCCTAGCTGGAGCAGGAAACCCCGCTGCCACCGCTTCCAGCGCGGTGCGGTTCCGTGCGGACAGCACGACCCGCGCCCCGCAGGCGGCCCACGCCTGTGCTGCGGCCCGTCCGATGCCGCTGCTTGCTCCCGTGATCCAAACCACCTGCTCCATGGCGCTCAAAGTACGGCCATGAACAGCGCCATCGCCGCCATCGCACCATACTCTACCGTCGTGACAGGCCCCACGGGCACCCGCAGCACTCCACCGAGGCAGGCACAGGCGACCGCTCCCGGCTGCTTCCACGTGCGGTAAGCGACCGCCGCATTGAAGCCCATCCATGCGGCGATGGCTACATTGAACGCGGTGGAGTGTGGGGACCAAACGTACCCCGCGGCCGCGCCCCACTCGAGCAGGGGATAGACCCGCGCATAGGCTGGCATACGCTGAGCAACCGGGTCGTAGCGGCGGAAACCGGCGACAAACGCCGAGAGATCGATGGCTTTCAGGAGCCCAGCGAACAGAAAGAACAGGGCCATTGCGCCGGCCATAGCACCGTCCACGACGCCCCACCGGGCGGCAGGAATCGGAACCGCGGCAAGCAGGATCCCACCCACAGCCGCAAGACCCACGACGACCGCGAGCGGCACATAGCTCACCTCCGCGGCCGCTTCCGTCGACGGTGCTGACGCCCCCGACACAGCCTGCACAGCATAGCCTGCTTCGATCAATTGCGTCCTCAAGACCTCCTCATGGCCTGGGCCGTACGTCCGCAACTGCGGCTCACTCAGGGACACCGTGCTGTCCGAAAATCCGGCCGCTTCTGCGATGCTTTGCACCCGTGCCACGCACGACATGCAGTGCATGCCGGCAATGCGGTAGGCGCGCGAAACTCCCTCAGGCATCGATGTTTGCATACTTCGCATTCTCCTCGATGAAGGCACGACGCGGTGGCACGTCGTCGCCCATGAGCATCGAGAAGATGTGGTCGCATGCAGCGGCATTGTCGATGGTAACGCGCCGCAAAGTCCGGTTTTCAGGATTCAGCGTGGTTTCCCAAAGCTGTTCCGCATTCATTTCACCGAGACCCTTGTAGCGCTGCACATTGATGCCCGACTCGTTGCCAGAGGCCCCGCGGTACTGTGCCATGAGCACATCGCGTTCCTCGTCGTTCCAGGCATACGCTTGGCGTGAGCCTTTCTTGACCAAATACAAAGGCGGAGTGGCGATGTACACGTGTCCTTTCTCGATGAGCTCCTTCATGTGGCGGAAGAAGAAGGTCAGGATCAAGGTTTCGATGTGACTTCCGTCGACATCGGCGTCGCACATGATCACCACCTTGTGGTACCGCAACTTCTCGAGGTTCAGAGCCCGCTGATCTTCCTCCGTACCGACGGACACACCGAGTGCCGTGTAGATGTTCTTGATTTCCTCGTTGTCGAAAATCTTGTGCTGCATGGCCTTTTCCACGTTCAGGATTTTCCCCCGAAGTGGCAGGATGGCTTGGTAGTTCCGATCCCGGCCTTGCTTGGCCGTACCACCGGCAGAATCCCCTTCCACGAGGAAAAGCTCGCAAAGACCCGGGTCTTTCTCGGAACAGTCGGCCAGTTTTCCCGGCAACCCGGAACCGCCCATCACGGTTTTCCGCTGCACCATTTCACGTGCCTTCCGCGCTGCATGGCGCGCCTGAGCTGCAAGAATGACCTTGTTGACGATGGTGCGGGCATCGTTCGGATGCTCCTCCAGGTAGGCCTCGAGCATGTCACTGACCGCCTGGCTCACCGGCGCAGACACCTCGGCATTGCCGAGCTTCGTCTTCGTTTGGCCTTGGAACTGCGGCTCTGCGACCTTCACGCTCACCACGGCCGTGAGCCCTTCGCGGAAGTCGTCTGCGGCGATGTCGAACTTGAGCTTGTCCAGCATACCGCTGGTCTCCGCATACTTCTTCAGCGTCAGCGTCAACCCGCGACGGAATCCGGTGAGGTGGGTTCCGCCCTCGTGCGTGTTGATGTTGTTGACGTAGGAGAACAGGTTCTCGGTGAACGAAGTGTTGTATGTCATGGCCACTTCGACCGGGATGCCGTTCCGTTCCCCGTTCATGTGGATGACTTCTGCAATCAACGATTCGCGGTTGCCGTCGAGGTATTGCACAAAGTCGCGCAGGCCTTCCGTAGAATGGAATACTTCCGTGCGGAACTGCTCTTCGCCTTCCACCGGCTCGCGTTCGTCCACCAAGGTGATGGTAATGCCGCGGTTCAAGAAGGCCAACTCCCGCATCCGATCTGCGAGGGTGTCGTAGTTGTAGAGGAGGGTCTCAAAAATCTCCGGGTCCGGCTGAAACTCCACGGTCGTACCCGTGCGGTTCGATGTGCCGATTTCCCGCACCAGATACTGCTCCTTGCCTCGGGAGTATTCCTGTTCAAAGACCTTGCCCTCCCGGTGGACCTCCGCGCGCAAGGCGATAGACAGGGCATTGACGCAGGACACCCCAACCCCGTGTAAACCGCCAGAGACTTTGTACGAGTCTTTGTCAAACTTGCCGCCGGCACCGATTTTCGTCATGACCACCTGCAACGCGGAAACCCCTTCCTTCACATGGAGGTCGGTCGGAATCCCCCGGCCGTTGTCGGAAACGCGGATGCCGTTTGCGGACGTGATGTGCACCGTGATGGTGTCGCAGTAGCCCCCGAGGGCTTCGTCGATCGAGTTGTCTACGACTTCGTAGACAAGGTGGTGCAGCCCGCGGACACCGACATCCCCGATGTACATCGAGGGCCGCATCCGCACGTGTTCCATGCCCTCGAGGGCTTGGATGTTGCTGGCATCGTACTTCTTTGCAGCGGGCGCTCCTACAGCCCCGGGTACCGTCAAATCTTCACTCATGGCAGGCCTTCTGAAACCCCGAATTTACACCGGATTTGCGCTCTCGGCTGCACCAGTTATTCACACCCTGTTCAGAAGGTGTAGGTCGCCCCTAAAAACGCTTGGAATCCTTGGACCGGGTAGGCTGCAAAGGTGCGGTACCGGGAGGCGAGCACATTTTTGAAATCCAACGATGCAGAAAGCCTTCCCGTCACGATGTACGTGAAATGGACGTCGAAATCCGCCACCGTACCCAAATCCACCACGTAGCCATCCGCCGCGTCGGAGTTGTCCAGCACGCCTTCGGGCACCGCCACAGAACTCAGCCCGAATCGGCCGGTTTCAATCCGGCCCTCGACCGCCACGTGCAGGACGTCCTTGAACCGGTATCGCACTTCAGCGGTCACCGCCATGTCGGGCAAGTTCCAGGCATGGAGTTGGCCCGAAGTCCGGTAGCGGAAGAGGGTAGCTCCCGTGCGCACTTCGAGGGGCATCGCAGGTTTCCACGCGAGACTGCCTCCGATCCGTTGGATAGAAAGCGTGTCGTAGAAGGCGCCTAACCGTTCACCTGCCCCGGCCAGCGTGTCGTTGCGGAAGTACAGGTGGTTTGTTT
>CAMCYM010000146.1 GCA_945883885.1 Chryseobacterium gleum | reverse complement strand
CGGAGGACCTCCTGCTGATCGGGCCCGGTGGCGTACAGGTGGGATTCAGTGCCGCGGTACCGGTCGGAGGGGGGAGCGACGCGTCGGCTTTCTTGCTGACTCCCGCGGCGCCCGTGCCGGCGGACGGCATGTACACGATGACCTTGACGGCGGTGGCGGCGTTCGTAGAGGATGCGTGCGGAAACCAGGCGGAAGGTTCGTATTCCGTTGAAATCGATGTGCTTGCGCCGCCCGTGGGCTTCGGCCCGGAGGCCGTTGTGCGCTGCGAGGACGAGGAGGTGTTGCTGCAGGCCGCTGCGCAACCTGCAGACCAAACCTACAGCTACACCTGGTCCGCCGGCACCCCAGCCGGCAACGGCGCCCTCGTTTCCTCCGACGGCCCGGTGGACGTCCTCATCGAAACGGTTCCCCCGTGCTTCACCGCTTCGGGCAGCTTCACCGTCGCCACGGAAGACTGCGGCATCCTCGTCCCGAACGTGATTTCCCCCGGCAACGGCGACGCCTTCAACGACGCCTTCCGCATCGACGGCCTGGACCGCTGGCCTGGAAGCACTACGACGGTTTTCAACCGCTGGGGAGCGCCGGTCTACAGCTCCACGGACTTCGGTGCGACCGTCGGGTGGGAGGCCGATGGTGCCTCGGAAGGCACCTATTTCTTCGTGGTCGAAGTGGCCCGTACAGACGACAGGCCCTTGCGCATCGTCGACGTCCACGGCGAGCGGTGGGAGGAGGGAAGCGGCCCCATCCGGTTCGCGGGGAGTTTCACGGTCGTGCGCTGACCGGCAGGCTCAGGGACACAGGGACCCGAAGGTGCCGAGCATCAGGAGCAAGTCCGCCACGGCCACCGTACCGTCGAAGTCGAGATCGCCCATGCAGCTGGTTGCTGAGGCTGCATACTCGCAGCTTCCGTCGTCGAAGTCGGCATCGGGATCGAAGTTCGTGGCGTCCGGATAGGTGCAGCCCCAGACCACGCAGCTCACGAAGCTGCACGACCCGTCGTCTTCGGTGGCGGCGGGGTTGAAGTTGCAGGCCGTGACGTAGGTACAGCCGGGGACCGACGCGACCGGCTCGTCGGCGTCGCAGAGGCCGTTGCCGTTGAGGTCGGGGCAAGTGACCGTGCTGCAGGAGGCGTCGACGTCGTGGGTGCCGAGCCCGGAGACGTCGTCGATGGGGGCGAGCGTCCATTCCGAGTCGGTTGCCGTGGTGCCGGCGGAGGCGGTCCAGCTGCCGCCGTTGCCACTGTGGACGGAGGGCTTGCGGCGGAGCGTGGTGTTCACCGTGGCATTCGCGGTGCCGGCGACCGACCAGCCGGTGCCGGGGTCGTTGCCGATGGTGCCGACGGCATCGAGGACGGTGCCGGTCGGGTCGACGAAGGCGACGGCGTCGTCGCCGTTGAACTGGAGGGCGGACCAAGTGACTTGTGCGAGCGAATCGGCAGTTGCCGAGGGATTTGCGACCACATACACCCCGCCCGGGGCGATGGAACCGGCGAGGTTCAGGGTGTTCGATGGGGTGGAAGCCCCGTTTGCGTAGTTCACAAGTTTGTACCCTGTGAGTTCGAGTGCGACGGGGTTCGGGTTGTGCAGTTCGATGTACTTGTTGTTGCTCGAACCTTCCACGTACTCCGAGATGAAGGCCTCACACGAAACGGCTGCATTGCCGGAACAGTCGAGGCCGGGTGCGGGGTAGGTACAGGAGCCGTCGGGGACATTCGCCGCAGCGGAGTAATTGCACGCTGCGGGGTCCGTGCATCCGCTGACGGCCGGACCGGTCGGGAACCAGGCCCGCTGCACCCAGTCCGGGTGCAAGACGTAGGGGTTGTAGTTTCCTTGGACTTCTTCCACCCGCTGGGTCCGCGCAAGTTCTGCGGAGGTCACGGGGTCGGCGAGGTGCCAATCGTACAGTACGGACGGGTTCGCGAGCAGGGCGAGGTCGCCGGCCGCTACCGGGTAGACGGTGTAGAAATAGAAGACGAGCCGGGCGATGTCCCCTTTGCGGTCCTCGCGCGGTTCCCAAACCTCGCCGCTCCGTTCGGACCACACCGCTGCATTCGCGGGGACGTTGCCCTGCGTCACGTACGTACCGGTGGCAGAGATTCCGTACCACTGGGCCGTCGCGTCGAGGACCTCGCCGTAGCCGTTGTTGTTGCGCGCGGAGTTCGCGCTCTCGTGGCAGGGCTGCATGTTGTAGAGGTCCGACTTCATGGGGCTGACGGCGCCGAAGAAGCTTTGGGGCACGATGTGCTCGCAGTTGAGCGGGTCCAGGAACGTCGTAGTGGCGGCGGGCATCGTGAAGCCCGTGTAGATGCAGGCAACGGTCCCAGCGACCGCATCGGTGTAGCTGAACATCTCGGTGCGGGCGCCGTTGTAGCCGAGGTCCACGAAGCTGCCGGTGTACCAATTGTCGCGCAGCCATGCGCGCAATGCGGCGCCCTCGAGGGTGGCGGGGGGAAGGGTTTGGGCCGAGGCCACGAGGCCGACAAACGCCCACAACAGTGCGAACAATCGCTTCATCCCACGAAGATACGCGGGCACGGCCCCGGTGTTACCTTTCGGACATGGCAGCACATGAACCCCCGTTCCGCCCGGGCATGCACGTCCGGTTCCTGGACGACGTCGGCGGCGGGCGCATTGTCCGGCTCGAAGGCGACTCCGCCTGGGTCGAAGACGAAACGGGCTTCGAGCGGCTGCACCCCCTGCGCGGACTCGTCCGGGTCGGGCTCAGCCCCGGCGAGGAAGACCAAGCATACGAGCGGATGGCCCCGTCGCTCGGCGAGGTCCTGACCCAAGAAATCGCCGCGGACAAGCGCAAGAAGATCGAACAGGACTGGAAGCGGGCCTACGAGGCGGATCGGGCGGAGCCGCGCATGGGCGACGAGCACGTCGTCGATTTGCATCTGCACCGCATCTTGCCGGATGCGAGCGAGTTCAGAACCGGCGTCGTCGAAGACCTGCAACTCGCCCACTTCGAGCGGATGCTGCAGTGGGCCATCGCCCAGCGGCTGCCGCGCATCGTCTTTGTGCACGGCATCGGCTCCGGCCTCATTCGGCATGCCATCGAGCAGCGGGTGGAAGCCTACTACCCGGGATGCCAGTGCCGTCCCGCTGATCCGCGGACGTACGGTTCCGGTGCCACCGAGGTCCGCATCGACACCGGCGCCCACCTCGGGGCGGGCGCTTAAGGCCGCTCCCCGACGCGCTGCCGCGCTACGTCGATCAAGGTCCGCCCAGGAACCGGTGCGCGCAACGCGCCGAGGTCCAGCGCCAGCGGCGCCGGCTGCACCGCATGGCCTTCGAAGCGAAACAGCAGTTTTCCGGCGGCGTCCGTGAATTCGAGGTACTGCAAAGGCCGGTCGGCGGGGTAGACGAATCCGTCCCACCCGCGCGGACCCACGATGCGGATCCACGATCCGATGGCATCGGCGGCGGCGGCGTTTGTCGGTCCCAGCACCGCCCGGGCACGGATGCCGGCAGCCGAGACAGCCACCAGCGTATCCTGCACGCCGCGCACCGTTCGGAACGCGTTCTCCGCGCGGCGCTTGCCGGTCGGAAGCGGCCCGAGCGGACGCAGCAGGCCCATGGCTTTGCCGAGTTCCGGGGAAACGGCCGTGGCCGACGTGCGGTCCCCGTGCAATGTGTAGGCCGCGGTTCCGTCGCGGCGGATGAGGAAGTGGGGGGCGCGGGCGGTGGTGTCCCCCGCCCAAACGACCCACGCAGTCGCGGGGTCGCTCCAAAGCCGCTGCACCCGCGCGGTCCCGCCCGTGGTCACTGCGGCTGTGCCACCGTGCGACCAGGCCACGCGGCCCGTATCGATGGGAGCGGAGAGCAGGAGATCGACCTCCCGCGTCGCCGCGCGCGCCCGCTCCAGGTTGAGGCTGTCTTGGCTCGTTTGGGCAGCCGCCGGCAGGCAGGCTGCACCCAGGAGGCTCAGCACCCCCGCGAAGGAAATCCGATGCGACATGTGCGCAAGGTACGGCCGGCTCAGCGGCGACGCGCCCGCCGCGGCTTCGGATCGTTCCACGGCCCTTCGAGCGTAGGGTCCGCTACTTCGATGTCTTCCAGCAGAATCCAGCGGCCTTTGCGCCATGCGAGGGCATCGTAGGTCATGTCCGGACCGGCCAGAAGCGGACTGTCGGTTCCCGGCGGGCTGGCCAAATGGTCCATCACCACCCGCTCGTTCTGCGGCTCCCACCGCAACATCGCACTCACGTCTTCGCGGTACATCAAGACGAGTCGCCGCGTGCGCAATCCTCGGATTTCCATTCGGGAGGTGCCGAACCGCATGCCGTCACGCTCGGGTTCCCACGTCTCGGCGATTTTGCGGTTCAAGGTGCCGTCTGCCCCGTCCCAGCCCAGCAGCAGGTAGACCGGCTTGCGCCCGTCCCGCGTGAGAATGGCTGAATAGTACAGGGCGCCGGGCCAGTCGCTTTCGCGGTATTTCGTGTTCGCGTCCCAAACCACCGGCCTGCGCCCGACCTCCCGCGCTTCCCACCGGTATCCGGAAGGATGCTGCTCCGAGGCCGTTACCACAAAGCACCCATAGTGCTGCGTGCGGTCGTCCTGTTCCACGTTCCAGCCGATGACGCGCAGCCGCTCCTTGCCCTGCCCGGCGTCTACCACGCCGATGCCCGGAATGGCCGTCAACTCGTCCGAAAACCCGCCACCCGCCTCGAGCAGTTCCGCCCACCGCAGTCGCAGCGAATCATGCACCGCGAGCCGGGTGGCTTCGTCGGGG